>NZ_JBHXJG010000072.1:0-29374 GCF_042723425.1 Streptomyces sp. NPDC058375
GGTCTGACCGGGTGCCCGGTCAGACCTCCCGGCCGTCCATCCCGATGTACCGGAAGCGGCCCCGCTCCACGCGGTAGATGAAGACCCCGGTCCCGGTGTACATCCCGTTGGCGGACTCGAAGGCGTAGCTCTTGGAGACGCCCTTGTACGAGGTCGTCCGCAGCGCGGGCAGCAGATCCTGGCGGGTCACCGTCTCCCGCTTCAGCCCCTCGGCGCAGGCGGCGATCAGCCCCACCGCGTCGTACGCCTCGGCCGCGAACAGCGGCGGCGCGTGGTCGAAGCGCTTGCGGTAGGCGGCCGCGAACGGATGCACCGAGGGTACGGAGGCGGGGTCGGCGGCCGTCGAGACGACCAGCCAGCCCGCCGCGTCCTCCCCCGCCTCCGCCAGGAACCGCGGGTCGTGCACGGCCTGGGTGCCGATCTTCGGCCCCAGGAACCCCGCCCTGGTCAGCGACTTCGCGAACCGTCCGGCGTCCCGCCGGCCGCCCCCGTACACCACCGCCCCGGGCTGCTTCGCGACGATCCGCTCGGCCTCCGCGTCCAGGTCCCGTGTGCCCTCGCGTACGGTCTCCGCGAACACCGTGCGGCCGTTGCCGCGCAGCCCCGCGTCGAGGAATCGGGTCGTCTGCCGGCCGTACTCGGTGCCGTCGTCGACCAGCGCCACCTGGTCGATCTCGTACGCCCCGAGGAACTCCGCCACCGGCAGCATCTGCATGTCGTTGCGCGGCCGGGCGCACAGGAAGATCCGGTTCAGATGGCGGATGTCCCCGTCGACCACGCTGAGCAGCGGCAGCGCCGCCTCGTCGTACGCCACCAGCGCCTCCCGGGCCGCGTCCGTGCCGGTCGCGCCGATCGCGGCCACCAGGAGCGGGTCCTCGGCGAACCGGCGCACCGCCGCCTTCGCCCGCTCCTCGTCGCCCCCGTCGTCGACCGTGGTCAGCCGCAGTGTGAACGGCGCGTCGCCCCGCGCGTTGTGCTCCGCCACCGCGAGCCGCGCCGCCCGGTCCTGGCCCTTGCCGACGGCCGCAGAGGGGCCGCTCAGATCGGCCTGGAGCCCGATGTGCAGCTCCGGGCGGGCTGTCTTCCCGTCGTCCTCGCCCTCGCCGTCCGGGTCCTTGTCGTCGCCGGAGGCGGCCAGCCATGCGGCGGTGCCGCCCGTCGCCGCGAGCGCCGCGCCCCCGGTGACGTACGCGAGGAAGCGGCGACGGCCGACGGGGGCCGGGACTGCGGTCGTGTCCCGCCCGCCGGTCCCGGTTCCTGTTCCCGTGTCCGGGGCGTCGTCCGCGCGGGCGTCCAGGCTCGTCGCGTCGATGTCGGGCAGAGCGAGCATCCGCGCCGAGCGCTCGGCGATCAGATGGGTGACCGGGCCGGGCAGCCAGCTGCCCCCCGACAGGTCCTCCGCGAACGCCTGCCGGATGTCCGCCGCCGCCGGACGGTCCTCGGGCTCCTTGGCCAGGCACGCCTCGATCACCGGGAGCAGCCCGGGCGGCAGCGCGCTCAGGTCCGCCGTGTCGTGCACGGTGCGGAACAGCATCGCCTCCACCGGGCCGGTGCCGAACGGCCGCCCGCCGGTCGCCGCGTACACCAGGACGCAGCCCAGCGAGAACACGTCGCTCGCCGGCCCGAGCCGCCGCCCCTGCGCCTGCTCGGGCGAGAGGAAGCCGGGGGAGCCGACGATCACGTCCGTCGCCGTGAGGACGGTGTCGTCCAGGGCCCGTGCGATCCCGAAGTCGATCAGCCGGGGTCCGTCCAGACCCAGCAGCACGTTGCCAGGCTTCACGTCCCGGTGTACGAGCCCCGCCGTGTGGACGGCCTCCAGCGCCTCCGCGAGCATCGAGCCCAGCGCCCGCACCCCGCGCTCCGGCAGCGGCCCTCCGCCGCCGACCGCCTCGCTCAGGGCGGGCCCCGGCACGAACTCGGTCGCCAGCCACGGGGCCGGCGCCTCGGTGTCGGCGGCGACCACCGGCACCGCCCAGCGGTTGCGGACCTGCCGGGCGATCGCCACCTCCCGCCGGAAGCGGGCCCGGAAGCCGGGGTCGTCGGCGTACTCCGCGCGGATCAGCTTGATCGCCACCAGCGCGCCGCCGGGCGACCGGCCCAGCAGTACCACGCCCATGCCCCCGGCGCCGAGGCGGCCGAGGACGCGGTACCCGGCGATCCGTGCCGGGTCGGTGGAACGGAGCGGTTCCATCAGGGGTCAGTGCCTTTCGTCCGGGCCCGCGGTCACGTGATTTCCAGGCCCGCGGTCACTTCAGTTCCAGCTCGACGCGGTAGAGCACCTTGGCGCCGCCCTAGGCGGCGATCCGCAGCAGATCGGTGTTCGTGTAGCCCTTCGCGCCCTTGACCGACACAGCGGTCGTCACCGGGCCGATCCGGGACTTGGACCAGACGTAGTCCTGGACCCCGCCCGACTCCGGCCCGGTGTACTTCCCCGCCTCGAACAGCGAGGCGTCCGCATTGCGCACGTCCTTCTGGTCGAACTGGAGGGACATCAGACCGCTGAGGCGCTGCCCGCCGCCCAGCTCCTGGTTCGGGCACCGGAAGCTCTCCTGGACGGTGTCCTTGATCTCCTTGTCGGCCCCCGCCTCGGTCCGGTGCACGGTCACGGTCACCGCGCCCTGGATCCGCCCCTTGCCGCTCTGCGCCGGGATGTCGAGCCGCCGCGTGAAGCTGTCCAGGATGCCCGAGGGCAGCGCGGAGCGGGTCCAGACGCAGGAGTCCGGCAGCACGGGCCAGCTGCCGCCGCTCTCGTACGGGGTGTGGCGGACCATCCCCGCCGTCCAGTCGTTCTCCCCGAGCGCGGCGTCACGGGTCAGCTTCCGCGCCTGGGCCGCGTTCTTCGGGACGCGGTCCGGGTCCGGCGTGAAGTCGTAGGCGCTGGGCAGCGCCCCCGGCAGCGTGGACTGCTTCGGGTCCGGCTTCCCCGAGGCCCCCGTCTTCTCGCCGCCGGTCGCCGGGCCGCCCTGCTGCGCCGATCCGCTCGGCTTCGGTTCGGGCCTGTCCTTGTTCTTCGACTCCGACCCGCCGCATCCGGCCAGCAGCACCCCCGCCGCCACGGCCGCCACCACGCGTGTCCCCACCAGCATCGGATTCATCCCGGACCCCCCTGATCCCGCGGACCGCGCCGTGGCCGAAATGGCTCGGGTATCGGTCGCGAGGCGATTCTAGAAGCCGGGTACGGCACGGGACGGGAACCCGGTACTCACCTCGCTGCCGAAACTTCTCAGCCACCGGCAGGACTTCGCCTCTGGCGGCGGGAAGTGCGCGGTGGTAGGCGGCGGGGAGGGGTGTCTGCCGAGGAACGCACGATGGCCCGGATGCCGGGGAGCATCCGGGCCATCGCCCTGGTTCACGCACGTACCGCTACGGCAGCTGCGCAGCCCGCGCCTCGCGCCGGTTGTCACGGAACGTGTTCACGCGCCGCGCCGTGGCGAACAGCGGGATCACCGCGCCGAGCACCACCTGGAGCGCGCAGCCCGTCTGGAGCAGCAGCTGACCGCCGGGCGCGTCGAACGCCCACGCGGCGAGCAGCCCCATCGCGGCCACGATCCAGCCGAGCATCGCCACCGCGAGGACGCCCCGCGGCTTGGGGTACTCCACCCGGCTCACCATCAGCCATGCCACGCCGACGATCGCGAGCAGGGTCGGCACGAAGGGCAGCTCCAGGAGCACGATCGAGACGACCGTCAGCGCTCCGAAGGGGCTCGGCATGCCCTGGAACATGCCGTCCTTCAGTGTCACGCAGGAGAATCTGGCCAGCCTGAGGACCACCGCCAGCAACACCACGATCGCCGCCAGCGCCGACACCCGCTGATGGGCGTCGTCGGCGACCATGCCGTACACGAGCACGAAGTAGGCCGGTGCGAGCCCGAAGCTGATCAGGTCCGAGAGGTTGTCCAGCTCGGCGCCCATCGGCGAGGAACGCAGCTTGCGCGCCACGAGTCCGTCGAACAGGTCGAAGATCGCGGCCATCAGCATGAGGATCACGGCGGTGGCGGCCGAGTGCCGGGCCATGCCCGTCTCGTCGCTGCCCGTGAGGTGCGGGATCAGAATGCCCGTGGTGGTGAAGTACACCGCCATGAACCCGCACGTCGCGTTACCGAGCGTGAGCGTGTCCGCTATCGACAGCCGCATCGACAGCGGCATGTCCTCCGTGCCGTCGACGTCGTTCTCGTCGTCGGCCTCCGGCACCCAGCCGGCCTTGGTATCAGGATCAATCACGGTCAATTCGAGTCACCCCCGCGGTGGTGGCCTGACCGACCTCGACCGCGACATCGATCCCCTCCGGGAGGTAGATGTCCACGCGTGAGCCGAAGCGGATCAGGCCGATGCGCTCGCCCTGCTCCACCTTCGTGCCCTCGGGGAGGTACGGCACGATCCGACGGGCGACCGCTCCCGCGATCTGCACCATCTCGATGTCGCCGAGCTCGGTGTCGAAGTGCCAGACAACGCGCTCGTTGTTCTCGCTCTCCTTGTTGAACGCCGGAACGAACCCGCCGGGGATGTGCTCGACCGACGTCACGGTGCCCGCCAGCGGCGCGCGGTTGACGTGGACGTTGAGCGGGCTCATGAAGATCGCGACGCGGGTGCGCCCGTCCTTCCACGGCATGATGCTCTGCACCACGCCGTCGGCCGGGGAGATGACCCGGCCGTCGGTGATCTCGCGCTCGGGGTCACGGAAGAACCACAGCATGCCCGCCGCGAGCGCGGTGGTGGGCACGGCCGCTGCTGCCCAGCGCCCCGACTTGCGGGCGCGGGCCAGGCTGAGGGCTGCGGTGGCGACGGTCGGCAGGAGCCACGGCGATGCTCCGCGGGCGATGCGGACCCCGCCGCGGGATGCGGTGGAAGTGCTGTCGGGCATGAATGACCTTCGTAGCGGATGATGCCGCGCTGGCAACGGGGGACGGCGGCTTTCCGAAGATGCTATCGGTTGCCGGGCGCAACTGGGCAAGCCAGCAGCCGAGTCGGACTGTCGAACGCCGCCCGTCGAGGGTGACCCGGTGTGACGTTCTTCGCCACCAAATCACCCTGAAACGGACAATCAGCCCTGGAATCGGTACTCCTCCAGGAGTCGCCGGCCAATGATCATTTTCTGGATCTCGGCGGTACCTTCACCGATCAGCAGCATCGGCGCCTCGCGGTAGAGGCGCTCGATCTCGTACTCCTTGGAGAAGCCGTAGCCGCCGTGGATACGGAAGGCGTCCTCGACGACTTCCTTGCAGTACTCGGAGGCGAGGTACTTCGCCATCCCTGCCTCCAGGTCGTTACGCTCCCCGGAGTCCTTTTTGCGTGCTGCATTGACCATCATCGCATGGGCGGCTTCGACCTTGGTGGCCATTTCAGCCAGTTTGAACTGGATCGCCTGGTGCTGGGCGATCGGCTTGCCGAAGGTGTGGCGCTGCTGGGCGTACGAAACACCCAGTTCGAATGCACGCTGCGCGACTCCGCAGCCACGCGCGGCGACATTCACCCGCCCGACCTCGACGCCGTCCATCATTTGGTAAAACCCTCGGCCCGTCGTGCCGCCGAGGACGCGATTGGCCGGAACGCGCAGGTCGTCCATGATGAGCTCGGTCGTGTCGACGCCTTTGTAGCCCATCTTGTCGATCTTCCCGGGGATGGTCAGGCCGGGCCGGACCTCTCCGAAGCCGGGCTCCTTCTCGACGAGGAAGGTCGTCATCGACTTGTGCGGCGCGGTCCCCTCGGGGTGGCCTTCGTCACTTCGGCAGAGAACGGCCACCAGAGTCGACGTTCCGCCGTTCGTCAGCCACATCTTCTGGCCGTTGAGAACATACTCCTCGCCGTCCCGGACGCCCTTCGACGAGATCGCCGAGACATCGGAACCGAGCGCCGGCTCCGACATCGAGAACGCGCCCCGCACCTCGCCGAGCGCCATCCGCGGCAGGAACGTGTCCTTCTGCTCCTGGGTGCCGTGCTGCTTGAGCATGTAGGCCACGATGAAATGCGTGTTGATGATGCCCGACACGCTCATCCAGCCGCGCGCGATCTCCTCCACGCACAGCGCGTAGGTGAGCAGCGACTCACCCAGGCCCCCGTACTCCCCGGGGATCATCAGCCCGAACAGGCCGAGTTCCTTGAGCCCCTCGACGATTTCCGTGGGGTACTCGTCGCGGTGCTCCAGCTGGGTCGCGACCGGAATGATCTCCTTGTCGACGAAGTCCCGGACCGTGGAAAGGATTTCCCGCTGGATGTCGTTCAGACCGGCGGTCTGGGCGAGTCGCGTCATGGCTGCTTCTCCTGTGGCTTCACGCGGATGGCCTTAAAACTTCACTCGGTTACTTGGCGGGCGTCGGGCGGCCGGGCTGCTCGCCGCCGCGCTCCTTGATGTACGTCTCGGTGGGAACCATCACCTTGCGCCGGAAGACGCAGACGACCGTGCCGTCCTGCTTGTAGCCCTTGGTCTCCACGTACACGATGCCGCGGTCGTTCTTGGACTTCGACGGGGTCTTGTCCAGCACGGTCGTCTCGCCGTAGATCGTGTCGCCGTGAAAGGTCGGCGCGATGTGCTTGAGCGATTCGACCTCCAGATTGGCGATGGCCTTTCCGGAGACGTCCGGCACCGACATGCCGAGCAGCAGCGAGTAGATGTAGTTGCCGACGACGACGTTCTTTCCGAAGTCGGTCGTCTTCTCCGCGTAGTTGCTGTCCATGTGCAGCGGGTGGTGATTCATGGTCAGCAGACAGAAGAGGTGGTCGTCGTACTCCGTGACCGTCTTTCCGGGCCAGTGCTTGTAGACAGCACCGACCTCGAACTCCTCATACGTGCGTCCGAACTGCATGATCAGGCCTCCGGGGCTTCGAACTTCGACGTGCGCTGCATTCCGGCGGCCCGGCCCTTGCCCGCGATGACCAGGGCCATCTTGCGGCTGGCCTCGTCGATCATCTCGTCGCCGAGCATCGCGGAGCCCTTCTTGCCGCCCTCCTCGGAGGTGGACCAGTCATAGGCGTCGAGGATCAGCTCGGCGTGGTCGTAGTCCTCCTGCGAGGGCGAGAACACCTCGTTGGCCGCGTCGACCTGACCGGGGTGCAGCACCCACTTGCCGTCGAAGCCGAGGGCGGCGGCACGGCCGGCCACCTCGCGGTAGGCGTCCACGTCACGGATCTGGAGGAACGGGCCGTCGATCGCCTGGAGATCGTGCGTGCGGGCCGCCATCAGGATGCGCATCAGGATGTAGTGGTAGGCGTCCGCCGGGTAGCCGGGCGGCTGCTGGCCGACGACCAGGGTCTTCATGTTGATCGAGGCCATGAAGTCGGCCGGGCCGAAGATCAGCGTCTCCAGGCGCGGCGAGGCGGCGGCGATGTCATCGATGTTCACCAGACCCTTGGCGTTCTCGATCTGCGCCTCGATGCCGATCTTCCCGACCTCGAAGCCCATCGTCTTCTCGATCTGGGTCAGCAGCAGGTCCAGCGCCACGACCTGCTGGGCGTCCTGGACCTTCGGCAGCATGATGCAGTCGAGGTTGGGCCCCGCGCCCTCGACGACCGTGATGACGTCCCGGTACGTCCAGTGCGTCGTCCAGTCGTTGACCCGCACGACCCGGGTCTTGCCGCTCCAGTCACCGTTGTTCAGCGCGTCCACGATGTGGTGGCGGGCGCCCTCCTTGGCGAGCGGCGCGCAGGCGTCCTCCAGGTCCAGGAAGACCTGGTCGGCCGGGAGGCCCTGGGCCTTCTCCAGGAAGCGCGGGTTGGAGCCCGGCACGGCCAGGCACGAACGGCGCGGGCGCAGCCGGTTCACCGAGGAGCGCGCGGCCAAGCCGCTCTCTGCCGGGGCGGTGGCGGGCGACGGGTGGGCGGGCGTGGTCATGCGGGGACCTCCAGAGGGTCGAGCTTGTTCGCTTTCCGGATCTCGTCGACGATACGGCCGATGATCTCCGTGATGCCGAAGTCCTTCGGGGTGAAGACGGCGGCCACTCCGGCTTCGATGAGTGCGGTGGCGTCGGCCGGCGGGATGATGCCGCCCGCGATCACCGGGATGTCCGGCGCCCCGGCCTCGCGCAGCCGGTGCAGCACGTCGGGGACCAGCTCCGCGTGCGAGCCGGAGAGGATGGACAGGCCCACGCAGTGCACGTCCTCGGCCAGCGCCGCGTCGGTGATCTGCTCGGGCGTCAGCCGGATTCCCTGGTAGACCACCTCGAACCCGGCGTCACGGGCCCGTACGGCGATCTGCTCGGCCCCGTTGGAGTGCCCGTCCAGACCGGGCTTGCCGACCAGCAGGCGCAGCCGCCCCACCCCCAGGTCGGCGGCGGTACGGGTGACCTTCTCGCGGACCAGGGCCAGCGTGCTGCCCGGTTCGGCGGTGACCGCGACCGGGGCCGATGAGACCCCGGTGGGCGCGCGGAACTCGCCGAAGACGTCCCGCAGCGCCCAGGACCACTCGCCGGTGGTGACGCCCGCGCGGGCGCACTCGACGGTGGCCTCCATCATGTTCTCGGTGCCCGCCGCGGCCTTCTTCAGCGCGGCCAGCGCCTCGGAGGCCCGTGCCTCGTCGCGGTTGTCCCGCCACTCGTGCAGGGCCGCGACCACCCGGGCCTCGTTCTCGGGGTCGACGGTCATGATCGCGCCGTCGAGGTCGGAGGTGAGCGGGTTGGGCTCGGTGGACTCGTAGATGTTGACGCCGACGATCTTCTCCTCGCCGCCCTCGATCCGGGCCCGCCGGGCCGCGTGCGAGGAGACCAGCTCGGACTTGAGATAGCCGGACTCGACGGCCGCCATCGCGCCGCCCATCTGCTGGATCCGGTCGATCTCCGCGAGCGACTCCTCGACCAGGGCGTCCACCTTGGCCTCGATGACGTGCGAACCCGCGAAGATGTCCTCGTACTCCAGCAGATCGCTCTCGTGCGCCAGCACCTGCTGGATCCGCAGTGACCACTGCTGGTCCCAGGGCCGGGGCAGCCCCAGCGCCTCGTTCCAGGCCGGCAGCTGCACGGCGCGGGCGCGGGCGTCCTTGGAGAGGGTGACGGCCAGCATCTCCAGGACGATGCGCTGGACGTTGTTCTCCGGCTGGGCCTCGGTCAGGCCGAGGGAGTTGACCTGGACGCCGTAGCGGAAGCGGCGCTGCTTGGCGTTGGTGATGCCGTACCGCTCACGGGTGACGCGGTCCCAGATACGGCCGAAGGCGCGCATCTTGCACATCTCCTCGATGAAGCGGACGCCCGCGTTCACGAAGAACGAGATGCGGGCGACCACGTCACCGAACTTCTCCTCGGGCACCTGGCCCGAGTCGCGGACCGCGTCGAGCACCGCGATGGCGGTCGACATGGCGTACGCGATCTCCTGGACCGGGGTGGCCCCCGCCTCCTGGAGGTGGTAGCTGCAGATGTTGATCGGGTTCCACTTGGGGATGCGGTTGACCGTGTACGTGATCATGTCCGTGGTCAGCCGCAGCGAGGGCACCGGCGGGAAGACGTGCGTCCCGCGCGAGAGGTACTCCTTCACGATGTCGTTCTGCGTCGTCCCCTGGAGCTTGGTGGGGTCGGCCCCCTGCTCCTCCGCGACCACCTGGTAGAGCGCCAGCAGCCACATGGCGGTCGCGTTGATCGTCATCGAGGTGTTCATCTGCTCCAGGGGGATGTCCTGGAACAGCCGCCGCATGTCACCGAGGTGCGAGACGGGAACACCGACACGGCCCACCTCGCCGCGGGCGAGGATGTGGTCCGGGTCGTATCCGGTCTGCGTCGGCAGATCGAAGGCGACCGAGAGACCCGTCTGGCCCTTGGCGAGGTTGCGGCGGTACAGCTCGTTGGACGCCTCGGCGGTCGAGTGACCGGCGTACGTCCGCATGAGCCAGGGCCGGTCCTTCTGACGTTCGTTCATCGGAGAACCTCAGACGTTGCGGAAGCGGTTGATGGCGTCGATGTGCTGCTCACGCATTTCCTGGTCGCGGACGCCCAGTCCCTCGCGGGGGGCCAGGGCGAGGACGCCGACCTTGCCCTGGTGCAGGTTGCGGTGGACGTCGTACGCCGCCTGGCCGGTGTCCTCCAGGGAGTACGTCCTGGAGAGCGTCGGGTGGATCTTGCCCTTGGCGATGAGGCGGTTGGCCTCCCACGCCTCGCGGTAGTTGGCGAAGTGGGAGCCGATGATGCGCTTGAGGGACATCCACAGGTAGCGGTTGTCGTACTCGTGCATGTAGCCCGAGGTGGAGGCGCAGGTGGTGATCGTGCCGCCCTTGCGGGTGACGTAGACCGAGGCGCCGAAGGTCTCGCGGCCCGGGTGCTCGAAGACGATGTCGATGTCCTCGCCGCCGGTGAACTCGCGGATGCGCTTGCCGAAGCGCTTCCACTCCCTCGGGTCCTGGGTGCGCTCGTCCTTCCAGAACTTGTAGCCCTCGGCGTTGCGGTCGATGACCGCCTCCGCGCCCATCCTCCGGCAGATGTCCGCCTTCTCCGGGCTGGAGACGACACAAATCGGGTTGGCGCCGCCGGCCAGCGCGAACTGGGTGGCGTAGGAGCCGAGTCCGCCGCTGGCGCCCCAGATCAGCACGTTGTCGCCCTGCTTCATGCCGGCGCCGTTGCGCGAGACGAGCTGGCGGTACGCGGTCGAGTTGACCAGGCCCGGAGCCGCGGCCTCCTCCCAGCTGAGGTGCTTCGGCTTGGGCATCAGCTGGTTGGACTTGACCAGCGCGATCTCCGCCAGGCCGCCGAAGTTGGTCTCGAAGCCCCAGATGCGCTGCTCGGGGTCGAGCATCGTGTCGTTGTGGCCGTCGCTCGACTCCAGCTCGACGCTCAGGCAGTGCGCGACGACCTCGTCGCCCGGGTTCCAGGCGTTCACGCCGGGGCCGGTGCGCAGGACGACGCCAGCGAGGTCCGAGCCGATGACGTGGTACGGCAGGTCGTGGCGCTTGGTCAGCTCGCTGAGCTTCCCGTACCGCTCCAGGAAGCTGAACGTCGACACCGGCTCGAAGATCGAGGTCCAGACGGAGTTGTAGTTCACCGAACTGGCCATCACAGCCACGAGGGCCTCGCCGGGGCCGAGTTCGGGGACCGGGACGTCGTCGAGGTGGATCGACTTGCGGGGGTCCTTGTCGCGGGATTCGAGCCCCGCGAACATCTCCGCCTCGTCCTTGTGCACGGTGATCGCGCGGTAGGACTCGGGGAGGGACAGGGCCGCGAAGTCCGCGGCGGTGCTGTCCTGCGACTGAATCGCGTCCAGGATTTCCTTCACGGTGTTGCCTCCGGTGATGCGGCGTCGAGGGAACGCTTGAGGGGCCCTGCTGGCAGGGGGTGCGGTGCGGTGTGGAGGTGTTGCCGTCGGTTCGGCAGGTGGAGCTCGGCTTTGCTCGGTGGAGCAGAAGGGTGCCTGTGACGCAGGCGTCCGGGCGCGCAGCACGGTGGTTGCGGGGACAGCCGGCGTACGTGTGAGGTCTCAGCACGCCGGCCGCCCGGACACCTTCAACGTATGGCACTCCGTGACACCTGACAAGGCACCCAGTGCCAACAATTTCTCTCACTTGTCATCTCGTGGGCACGCATGAGCAACACGATGGGCGTTACGAGACGTTCTGTCCTGCTGGCAGGCGGTTACCCGACGGGTCGGTACACATACGGCGTCGTCGTGCCGAGCGCCGTGAAGCCGAGCCGGGCCAGGATCGGGGCGGACATGTCGGTCGCGTCGACCTGGAGGAAGCGGTAGCCGCGCTCGGCGGCGATCCGGGCCCGGTGGGCGACCAGGGCCCGGTAGAGGCCTCTGCCCCGCCACCCGGCGACCGTGCCGCCGCCCCAGAGGCCTGCGAAGCCCGTCCCCGGGCACAGCTCCATACGGGCCGAACTGACCGGTTCCCCGTCCGCCAGGGCGACGAGCGCCACGAAATCCTCGGGGGCGGCTTCCAGCCGCTTCACGACCTGGTGCAGGAGCCGGCTCCCGTCCGTGCCGAACGCCCGCTCGTGGGCCAGCGCCATCAGCTCCGCCCCCGCCGCGTCCGTCACGGGGTGCAGCGTGACGCCCTCGGGCAGGGCGACCGGCCGGGTCAGCGGCGCGACAGGGGCCACCAGCAGGGTTTCCGGCGGATCCGGTACGAATCCGGCCGCCCGCAGCCGGTCGCCCAGATCGGCCGGCCGGTCATGGGAGTAGAGCTTCCACTCGAAGTCCGGGAGGCCGCGCGCGGTGTAGTGCGCGATCTGGGCCTCGATCGCCGCGTCGGCCCCGGTGGCGTCCAGTCCCGGGTCCGACCAGACGACCCCGTTCCAGTCGTCCGGGCCGCCGGTCCGGCGTACGACGGGCCCGGCGCGCTCGACGCGTACGCCGGGCCCGTCCGGGCGGCAGTGCTCCCGCATCTCGCGGTCGAACAGGTCACGTGTCTCTGTGGGCAGCATTCGCGCACCTCAGCACAGCGGTGAACGGTAAACCAACGGATTTCGGCCGCCCGCCGCTCCGAACGGCCCGGCACGGACGCGTCGAAACCGCAGCTCGGGGCAGGCGTGTGGAACCAAGTGATCTTGAAGTGGTCAGAGAGAGCAGGGGTGGGGCACCGATGGCGATACCGATCCGCAGACGGAGCAGCCGGGAGCGGCGCGGTCGCTTCGACCTCCGGCGTACCACCTTCGGGTTCGCCTTGATCGCCGTGATCCTCGCGGGCGGCGGGATGGCCCTGCGGGCCGCCTGGCGCAGCGCCGGACGCCATCCGCTCGCCGCCGTGCTCCTGGTCGCGCTGGTCCTCGCCGCGACCGTCCTGGTGCTGCGCCGCCGCCGACGGGCCCGCCGGGTCGCGGAGGCCGTCACGGACGCCGCGTACGGGATCGTCGACGCGGGGATCGCCGAGCTGGACGCCGCCGGGGCAGCCCGTGCACAGACCATGCCCGAACCGCCTGGGGCCGCCGAACCGGTGGATCACGCGGAGCTGGACCCGTACGCCTTCGAGGAGGCCGTCGCCGAACTCTGCCGCCGTGACGGCTGCTCGGACGCCGAGGTGGTGGGCGGCGCGGGCGACCTGGGCGCCGACGTGCTGGGCACCACGCCGGACGGCCGCCGCCTGGTCGTCCAGTGCAAGCGCTACGGGCCGGACAACCGGGTCGGCTCCCAGGATCTTCAGCGCTTCGGCGGCACCTGCTATGCGGTGCACGAGGCGGATGTCGCGCTCGTCGTCTCCACCGGCGGCTTCACCGAACCCGCGCTCGACTACGCCGAGCAGTGCGCCATCCTCTGCTACGGCCCCGAGGAGCTGGCTGCTTGGAGCGAGGGCGGCGCACCGCCGCCCTGGGAGGCGGCGGCGGTCCCCGCCGAGCAGGACGCGTGGGTCAGCGGTCCTTGAGGGCCTGCTGGATCGTCCGCATGACCTCGTCCAGCGGGGCGTCGGTGCGCGCCACGGCGACGAGCACCTCGCCGTCCGCGGCCACCGATGCGGCCGGGGCCCGGTCGGGCTCGGCCCCCGCGGTCCGGCCGGCCCCGATGCCCGTGCCGAAGGTGTCGCGCACGATGGCGAAGGCCCGGTCGAGCTGGGCCTCCACATCGCCCTGGCCGCCCGCCCGCAGCCAGCGGCGCAGCACATGGTTGTGCGCGGTGACCACGGCGGACGCGGCGACCTCCGCGAGCAGCGGGTCGTCGTTGCCCACATGGTGGTCGCGCTCGTCGAAGTGGCCCAGGAGATAGCGGGTGAACAGCCGCTCGTAGCGGGCCACCGACGCGATCTCGGCCTCCCGGAGGGTCGGCACCTCGCGGGTGAGCTTGTAACGGGCCACGGAGACGGCGGGCTTGGCCGCGTACATCTTCATGACTTCCTTGATGCCGCGGCAGACGGTGTCGAGCGGGTGCTCGTGCGCGGGGGCGGCGTTCAGGACGGCCTCGGCCCTGACGAGGGTGTCGTCGTGGTCCGGGAAGATGGCCTCTTCCTTGGAGCGGAAGTGGCGGAAGAACGTCCGCCGGGCGACGCCCGCGGCGCCCGCGATCTCGTCGACGGTCGTCGCCTCGTAGCCCTTCGTGGCGAAGAGCTCCATCGCGGCGGCGGCCAGTTCGCGGCGCATCTTGAGCCGTTGGGCGGCGGCGCGGGTTCCCGCGGTGGTCTCCGGGGCGTCGGTCGCGGCGGTGGCACGGGGTGACTTGGCGGGCTGGGACATGGCATGAACGTAACGCATCGGTGCAGGAGAGCGCGCCTGCGGGGGCGGGCCGCCGGAGGGCCCCAGCAGCCCGCCCCACCCGGCTCCCGGGTCAGCGACGGGCATATTCGCGGAAGCCGCGCCCCGTCTTGCGGCCGAGGCAGCCCGCGGCGACCAGGTGCTCCAGCAGCGGCGCGGGCGCCAGGCCCGGGTCGCGGAACTCCTTGTGCAGCACCTTCTCGATGGCCAGCGAGACGTCCAGACCGACCACGTCGAGCAGTTCGAACGGGCCCATCGGGTAGCCGCCGCCCAGCTTCATCGCGGCGTCGATGTCGTCCAGCGTGGCGTAGTGCTGCTCGACCATCTTGATCGCGTTGTTGAGGTACGGGAACAGCAGCGCGTTCACGATGAACCCGGCCCGGTCCCCGCAGTCCACCGGGTGTTTGCGGATCTTCGCGCACACCGCGCGGACCGTGGCGTGCACGTCGTCGGCCGTCAGGACGGTACGGACCACCTCCACCAGCTTCATCGCGGGCGCCGGGTTGAAGAAGTGCATCCCGATGACGTCCTCGGGGCGCGCGGTCGCCCGGGCGATGGCGACGACCGGCAGCGAGGAGGTGGTGGTGGCGAGCACCGCACCCGGTCGGCAGACCTTGTCCAGCGCCGCGAACAGCTGCTGCTTGACCTCCAGATCCTCGGCGACCGCCTCGACGGCGAGGTCGACCTCCGCGAACGCGTCCAGCGAACCGGCCGCCGTGATCCGCGCCAGCGTCTCGTCCCGGGCCTCGGCGCTCAGCCGCCCCTTGGCCACCGAACGCTCCAGCGACTTCGCGATCCTGCCCTTGGCCACGTCGGCCTTCTCCTGGCTCCTGGCCGCCAGCACCACGCCGTAGCCGGCCTTCGCGAAGACCTCCGCAATGCCGGACGCCATCGTCCCGGAGCCCGCGACCCCGACGGACGCCACCTCTCGCCCGGACCCGGCCGTGCTCTCCGCCGCCGGGGTCAGCGCGTCGGGCACCACGCTCTGGCCGCCCGGGGCGTCGTACGTGTAGAAGCCGCGCCCGGCCTTGCGGCCGGTCAGGCCCGCGCTGCTGAGCTGCCCGAGGACCGGGGCCGGGGCGTGCAGCCGGTCGTGGGACTCGGCGTACATGGCCTCCAGGACCGTGCGCGCGGTGTCGATGCCGATCAGGTCCAGCAGGGCGAGCGGGCCCATCGGCAGTCCGCAGCCCAGCTTCATCGCGGCGTCGATGTCCTCACGGGAGGCGTAGTTCGCCTCGTACATCGCGGCGGCCTGGTTGAGGTAGCCGAAGAGCAGCCCGTCCGCGACGAACCCCGGCCGGTCGCCGACCGCGACGGGCTCCTTGCCCAGCTCCCGGGCGAGCGTGGTGACGGCCTCGACGGCAGGCGGCGCGGTCAGCACCGAGGAGACCACCTCGACCAGCTTCATCGCGGGCGCCGGGTTGAAGAAGTGCAGGCCGAGCACGCGCTCGGGGCGCTGCGACTCGGCGGCCAGCCGGGTCACCGACAGGGCGTTGGTGCCGGTGGCCAGGATCGCGGTGGGGGAGACGATCGCGTCGAGCTCCCGGAACACCTGCTGCTTGATCTCGTACGACTCGGGCACCACCTCGATGACCAGCTCGGCTTCGGCGGCGGCCCGGAGGCTGTCGCCGGTACGGAACCGGGCGAGCGCGGCGGCCCGCTCCTGCTCGGTGATCCGCCCGCGGCCCACGGCCCGTGCGGTGGACGCTTCGAGGGAGGCGACGGCCCCGAGGGCGGCCGCCTCGCTGATGTCGATGCCGATGACCTCGCGGCCCGCCAGGGCCAGGACCTCGGCGATGCCGGTGCCCATGGTGCCGAGGCCGACGACGGCGATGGTGGAGAGAGGGGTGTCCATCACGGGACTCCAGGGTGAGTGACGACTGTGGGAGCACGGCGCGCGCGGAGATGAGGGAGCGGCGCGGCGCGTGGCGTATGGGAGCTGCGTGTCGTGGAGCACGGGGCCGACGCGCCGCGAGCGAGCGCGCCCGGCCGTGAGGGTGACGGACTCTGTCCCGGAGTCCGTCGCACGTAAAGCCGAACCGACAAGCACTCCGATGGCTGCGTCACCAGGCCACCGGAGCCTGCGGGGAGTGTGCCCCGCTCAGATGAGATTAACCGGCGAGTAACGAGCGCGCCACCCCTGGTTTCGTGTGCCCTGGGCCACACGGTCTCCGTCGACCCGCCCCGCACGGAGTGTGTCCGTCGATACGCTGAGCGTCATGGATGACGTCATGGACGAGGAGTTCCGTTCACTCGTGGACCGGCTGGAGTCCGAGGCGGCCGGGTCACCGCGCTACGCCCTGCTCCTCGCCGCCGAGGACCCCGAGGAGCTGGCCCGCGTTCTCGTCGAGCCGCACCAGCCGCTGTGGGCGCGCGAGATGGCCGCCTTCCGGCTCGGCTGCGCGGGCGACCGGCGGGCCTTCGAGGCGCTGGTGCTCCTGCTCAACCACCGCGACCCCGAACGCTGCGTCTCCGCCGCCCACGCCTTGGCCCGCCTGGACGACCCCCGCACGCCCCGGGCCGCCGCCGCGCTCGCCACCAACACCCTGCGCACCGCCTACGCCCTGCACCCGGTGCGCCTGCTGACCGACCTGCGCGCCCCCGAGTCGGTCCCCGCCCTGGTCACCACCCTCCAACGCCTGCTGGCCCCGGGCGAACCCCACTGGCGCGTCGCCCTGGCCTGCGTCGAGGGCCTCGGTCGGCTGGCCGACGAACAGGCCCGCCCGGTCCTCACGGCGGCCCTCCCGCATCCCCGGCTCGGCGCGGCCGCCGCCGCGGCGCTCAGCCGGCTGCCGGGGGAGTGAGCGGGCGGACGTAGCGCACCTCGTTCACCAGGGCGCCGCCCGCCAGGAACGTGTCCTCGGCCCCGTCCGGCCGGAAGCCGGCCCGCTCGTAGAACCGGCGTGCCGGCGCGTTCTCCCGGAGCACCCACAGCGCCATGTCCGGGTGGCCCGCGGCGGTGGCCCGGGCCGTCAGCTCGGCCAGCAGGGCGCGGCCGGTCCCGGTCCCGATGTGCTCGGGCAGGACGTAGATCGCGTACAGCTCGCAGCCGGGGAGCCCGTGGTCCTCGGCGCGGTGCGGGCCGACGCAGGCCCAGCCGGTCACCGTGCCGTCGGGCCGTTCGGCGACCACGTTCACGGTCTCGCCGCGTTCCTCGAAGTACCTGCGCCGCAGCCCGGTCTCCTCGGCGATGTCCATCCGGTCCAGATACGGCTGCGGCAGCAGGCCCCGGTAGGCGTGCCGCCAGCCGCGCACCCGGGCCGCGGCGACCGCTT
Source organism: Streptomyces sp. NPDC058375 (assembly GCF_042723425.1). NCBI lineage: Bacteria > Bacillati > Actinomycetota > Actinomycetes > Kitasatosporales > Streptomycetaceae > Streptomyces > Streptomyces sp. NPDC058375. Next base: position 17,360 of record NZ_JBHXJG010000072.1, read on the forward strand.
CGCAGTCCTCGATCCGCATGTCACGGACCGTGGTGCCGGGCGGGTGCGGGGGAGTGGTGGAGTGGCTCATGCCGGACCATCCTCGACCACTCCCTCGCGCCCCGCCCGTGATTTTCCGCACCGCGTCGACGGGCCGGCGAAAGGCGGCTCAGCGGCGGAAGCCCAGCAGGCCGTGCAGACGGCTGCCCTTGCTGTTGTCCACCGACTGGGCAGCGGCCTTCTCGGCGGGCAGCGGCTTCGGCTCCGGCAGGGCGGCGCAGACCGCGTCCGCCTCGCCCCGGCCGCGCGGGACCGTGCCGTCGGTCAGATAGGCCGTCAGATGCTGGTCCAGGCAGTCGTTGCCGCTCAGCGTGATGCCGTGGTTGCCGCCCCCCTCCTCCACGACGAGGCTGGAGCCCTTGAGCTTGCGGTGCATGCTGACCGCCCCGCCGTACGGGGTCGCCGCGTCGTCCGTGGCCTGGAGGATCAGCGCCGGGGGCAGCTGACGGTTGTTCACCGGCACGGGGTGCAGCGGGGCGACCGGCCAGTCCGCGCACGGTGCGTTGTACCAGGTGTTGTTCCAGGTCATGAACGGCGCCTTCTCGTGGATGCGCCGGCTGTCGTTGCGCCAGGTGCTCCAGTGCTCGGGCCAGCCGGCGTCGCGGCACTGGACGGCCGTGTAGACCGAGTAGCCGTTGTCGCCGCTCGCGTCGACCGCGCCGAAGTTCTCGTACACCTCGACCAGCGCCTCGGCGTCCCGGTCCTTCGCGTACGCGGCGAACGCCTCGGCGAGGTAGGGCCAGTAGCCGTTGTAGTACCCGCCCGGCAGGAAGGTGTCCTCCAGCTCGCTCGCACCGACCGTACCGCCCGCGGGCTTGCGCGCCACGTCCGCCCGCATCCGGTACCAGGCGGCCTCGACGCGGGCCGGGTCGGTGCCCAGGCCGTAGGCGGCGTCGTTCTTCGCGACCCAGGCGGCGAAGGCCTTGTGGCGGTCGTCGAAGGCGTAGTCCTGGCCGAGGTTGCCCTCGTACCAGACGTCGTCCGGGTCCACGACCGAGTCCAGCACCAGGCGGCGCACGCGCTCCGGGTACAGCTTGGCGTAGACCGCGCCGAGGTAGGTGCCGTAGGAGTAGCCGAAGTAGTTGAGCTGCCGGGAGCCCAGCGCACGGCGGATCACGTCGAGGTCCTTGGCCGCGCTGACCGTGTCCATGTACGGCAGCACGTCGCCGTGCTTCTCGCCGCAGGCCCGGGCGAAGGACTCGGCCCGGTCGCGGTTGATCCGCTCCGCCCGGTAGGACGTGGGCACCGAGTCCGGGCGCACCGGATCGAAGTGCCCGGGCAGGCAGTTCAGGGCCGGGGTGCTCTTGCCGACGCCGCGCGGGTCGAAGCCGATCACGTCGTACTGCGCGGCGACCTTCTTCGGCAGCGAGGACGCCACGAACCCGGCCATCGACAGGCCGCTGCCGCCCGGGCCCCCCGGGTTGACCAGTAGCGGGCCCTGGAAGGTCTTCGCGGTGTGCGGGACGCGGGACAGGGCGAGCGTGACCTGACGGCCCGACGGGCGGCGGTGGTCCAGCGGGGCGCGGACCTTCGCGCACTGGAGCGTCGGATAGCTGTCGGTCGGACAGTCGGTCCACTTCAGCTTCGGGGCGGGCGGCGCGCTCGCCGCGGTGGCGGCGGCCGGGCCGGGCGCGGCGGTCAGCAGACCGGCGACGGTCGCGCCGACGGCGACCAGAATTCCTGCACGTTTCGTCATGGGGCCTCCCGGAGTGGCGGGACGCGGCGCCGGATCACCGGTCCCCGCCGCATGCTCCCCGAATTCCCTTGCGGAAGGGCCCGTTCCGCGCGGAGTCGACCCGTACGGTCACGCCATCGGCCCCACGGGCCCCACCGGTGATCTTTAGGACCCGCAGGCCCCACCGGTGGCCTTCGGGCGGCTTTCAGAGCAGGGTCAGCTGGGTCGGGCCGGGCTCCGGTGCGGCGGCCGGGACCGGAGCCGGGGCGATCCGGCGGGCCTCGCCCCGGTGGGCCGGGCCGATCCCGAACTCGTCCGCCAGCTCGTGCACCTGACGCGTGATCCGGCGCTGGTACCAGGTGGGCGCGTACGCCCCGCCCGCGTACATCCGCTCGTAACGCTCCACCAGATGCGGATGGTGCTGCCCCAGCCAGTCCATGTACCACTCGCGCGCGCCGGGGCGCAGATGCAGCACCAGCGGGGTCACCGAGGCCGCTCCCGCGTCCGCGACGGCGGCGACCGTGGCGCGCAGCTGCTCCGGGCGGTCGCCCAGGAACGGGATGACCGGGGCCATCAGGACCGAGCAGCCGATCCCGGCGTCGGTGAGGGCGCGCACCACGTCCAGCCGGCGTTCGGGGGAGGGGGTGCCCGGCTCGACCGTCCGCCACAGCTCACGGTCGGTGAAGCCCACGGAGACCGAGACGCCGATCTCGGTGACCTCGGCGGCCTGCCGCAGCAGCTCCAGGTCCCGCAGGATCAGCGTGCCCTTGGTCAGGATCGAGAACGGGTTCGCGCGGTCGCGCAGGGCGCTGATGATGCCCGGCATGAGCCGGTACCGGCCCTCCGCCCGCTGGTAGCAGTCGACATTCGTGCCCATCGCGATGTGCTCGCCCCGCCAGTGCCGCGAGGCCAGCTCCCGCTGGAGCAGCTCGGCTGCGTTGACCTTGACGACGATCTGCGAGTCGAAGCCGATGCCGGTGTCCAGGTCCAGATAGCTGTGGGTCTTGCGGGCGAAGCAGTACACACAGGCGTGCGTGCAGCCCCGGTACGGGTTCACCGTCCACTCGAACGGCATCCGTGAGGCCCCGGGCACCCGGTTCAGGATCGAACGGGCCCGGATCTCGTGGAAGGTGATTCCTCGGAATTCAGGGGTGTCGAACGTGCGCGTGGTCACCGCGTCCGCGGCGAAGAGCGCGCTGTTCCCGGTCGTCGAGTTCTTCTCGACCAGATTGTCCCAGCGCATGGACGCCTCCTCGGTAGCACTGCTCGAAGAATAGAACATTTGTTCCCTTGATCGTGCGAGGCAGACCCGCGACTAGCGTGTGGCCCGTCAAGGAGCCGCTACCTGACCGGGAGGTCCCGACCATGGCCAGCAAGTTCACCGAGCTCGCGATCGACTGCGCCGACCCCGCCGGCCTGGCCCGTTTCTGGTGCGCGGTCCTCGGATACGAGGTGCAGGGCGTGGAGGAGGGGGAGGACGTCGTCACCATCGGCTCGCCCGCGGTGCCCGAGGGCAAGGACCGCCTCGGCCCGGTACCGCCGACGCTGACCTTCGCGCGCGTCCCCGAGGGCAAGACCGTCAAGAACCGGCTCCACATCGACGTCAACCCCACCGACCGGGAACAGGACGAGGAGGTCGAACGGCTGCTCGCGCTGGGCGCCCGGCGCGCCGACGTCGGACAGGGCGGGGCGAGCTGGACCGTCCTCACCGACCCGGAGGGGAACGAATTCTGCGTCCTCGCCGCCCGCTGCCCCTGATCCCCTCCCGGCGACCCCCTCCCGGCCCCGATTTTGAGCGGCTGTGCCCGAGGTGGTTGGCTCAGCTCACCCACCGAACACCCGAGTGCTGGAGGAACAGCCATGGCGCAGGTCGAGGCCACCACGGAGCGGATCATCGCGGCGGACGCAGAGGCGGTGTTCGACGCGCTGGCCGACTACAAGGACGTCCGCGGCAAGGTGCTGCCCGGGCACTTCAGCGAGTACGAGGTCCGCGAGGGCGGTGACGGCGAGGGCACCCTCGTCCACTGGAAGCTCCAGGCGACCAGCAAGCGCGTCCGCGACTGCCTGCTGGAGGTCAGCGAGCCGACCGACGGGCAGCTCGTCGAGAAGGACCGCAACTCCTCCATGGTCACCACCTGGACCGTCACCCCGGCCGGTGAGGGAAAGTCCAAGGCCGTCGTGGTCACGGTCTGGGACGGCGCGGGCGGCGTCGGCGGGTTCTTCGAGCGGACCTTCGCACCCAAGGGCCTCGCCCGCATCTACGACGAGCTGCTCCAGAACCTCGCCACCGAGGTCGAGAAGTAACTCCCTCAACCTCGCCCCCGAGGTCGAGAAGTAACTCCCTTTCCCCGCACCGGAGGTCGGACGATCCGGCCTCCGCGGGACGACCGGCCTCACCGGAACGGGTGGTTTTCCGGGGCGGCCGGTTGCGCGCCGTAGTGGCTCCCACCGGCGCATAAGCCCTCCGTGCGCGCCGCGTACGCCCCTCGTCGCGTTTGCCCCGCCTTGCCGCGCGATGCGAGAAATGGGCGGCGCAGGTGCGACGAGGGGAGCGTTACGTGGTGGGCGGTATCACGCTGGTGAAGGACGAGCCGGACGGCACGGGACCGGAGGGCTCGGATCCGGTCGGCGCGGCGGCGGCCGCCGGAGCCGCCGCACCGTCCCCGCCCCCGCCACCCCCTCCGGCCGGACCGGGATCCGGTCAGGTGGCGGCGGACATCAGCCCCCGCAAGGTCCGCATGGTCTTCCTCGGCCTGATGCTCACTCTGCTGCTCGCGGCGCTCGACCAGATGATCGTCGCCACCGCTTTGCCGAAGATCGTCGGCGAGCTGCACGGCCTGGAGAAGATGTCCTGGGCGGTCACCGCCTACCTCCTCGCCTCCACCATCGTCCTGCCGCTGTACGGCAAGCTCGGCGACCTCTTCGGCCGCAAGGGCGTCTTCCAGTTCGCCATCGTCGTCTTCATCATCGGCTCCGCCCTCGCGGGCTGGTCCCGCACGATGGACGAGCTGATCGCCTTCCGCGCCCTCCAGGGCGTCGGTGGCGGCGGCCTCATGATCGGCGTCCAGGCGATCATCGCGGACATCGTCCCGGCCCGGGAGCGCGGCCGCTACATGGGCCTCATCGGCGCGGTCTTCGGCCTCGCCTCGGTCGCCGGACCGCTGCTCGGGGGGTTCTTCACCGACCACGCCTCCTGGCGCTGGTGCTTCTACATCAACGTCCCCTTCGGCCTGGTCACCCTGGCCGTCATCGCGGTCGTCCTCAAGCTGCCCCGGCCCGCCGTACGCCCCCGGCTCGACGTCCTGGGCGCGGTGCTCCTCGCCGTCGCCTCCACCTGCCTGGTGCTGGTGACCAGTTGGGGCGGCACCGAGTACGCCTGGGGCTCGCGCACCATCCTCGGCCTCGCGGCGGGCGCGGCCCTCTCCACGGCGCTCTTCGTCGCCGTCGAGCACCGGGCCGCAGAACCGATCATTCCGCTGCGGCTCTTCCGCGACTCCGTCTTCAACGTCACCGGCTTGATCGGCGCGGTCGTCGGCGTCGCGCTCTTCGGGGCCGCCAGCTACCTCCCCACCTACCTCCAGATGGTCGACGGGGTCAGCGCCACCGAATCCGGGCTGCTGATGCTCCCGATGATGATGGGCATCGTCGGCGGCTCCATCGCCTCGGGCCAGCTCATCACCCGCACCGGCCGCTACCGGATCTACCCGATCGTGGGCGGCGCCGTCTCGGTGGTCGGCATGGCGCTGCTGTCCCTGCTGGAGGCGGACACCTCCCCGCTGGCGTACAGCTTCTACCAGGCCGTCCTCGGCCTCGGCATCGGACTGGTCATGTCCGTCCTCGTGCTCGCCGTGCAGAACTCCGTACGACCGTCGGACCTCGGCACCGCCACCAGCGCCAACAACTACTTCCGGCAGATCGGCGGCAGCGTCGGCGCGGCGATCTTCGGCACGCTCTTCGCCGGGCGGCTCTCCGACGCGCTCGGCGTCCGCCTGCCCAGCGGCGCGGAGCTGCCCGACCCCGAGTCGATCACCCCGCAGATCGTCCACGCGATGGAACCCGCGCTGCGCGACGCCTACATCCAGGCGTACGTCGACGCGATGCCGCGCATCTTCCTCTACCTCGTGCCGGTGCTCGTGCTCGGCCTGATCCTCGCCTTCTTCCTCAAGGAGAAACCGCTGGTGTCCCACCACAGCCCCGAAGCCGCCGCCGAGCCCGCGACCACCCAGATCCCCGCCGCCCGCGCCGACTCCGGCCGGCCCACCGCCTTGGGCCACCTCTCCGGCGTCCCGGTCCACGGCAGCGTCCAGCACCCCGACGGCACCACCGTTCCCCGTGCCGCCCTCACCCTCATCGACGTCCAGGGGCAGCAGGTCGGGCGCGGGGGCAGCGGCGAGGACGGGCGGTACGCGCTCAGCGTCCCCGGCGCCGGCTCCTACGTCCTCATCGCCGCCGCCGGAGGCCACCAGCCGCAGGCCGTCAGCGTCACCGTGGGCGAGCGCCCCGTGGAGCTGGACGTGGTGCTCGGCGGCGCCGGACGCCTGGCCGGCTCCGTCCTCACCCCCGACGGGGCCCCCGTCCGCGACGCGGCCGTCACCCTCACCGACGTACGGGGCGAGGTCGTCGCCTCGACGCGGACCGGCCGCGAGGGCGGCTATGTCATCGGCGAGCTGATCGCGGGCGAGTACACCCTCGCCGCCAGCGCCCCCGCCTTCCGCCCGGCCGCCCTCCCTGTCAGCGTGCAGGCCGCCCGCGAGACCCGGCAGGACATCGAGCTGGCGGGCGGGGCGGTCCTGCGCGGCGTGGTCCGGGCCACCGGCGGACGGCCCGTCGAGGACGCCCGGGTGACCCTGCTCGACGCGGCGGGCAATGTGGTGGACACGCTCACCACCGGGTCGGACGGCTCGTTCCGGTTCGTCGACCTGTCGTCCGGCGAGTACACCGTCATCGCCGCGGGATACCCGCCCGTCGCCACCGTCCTCCAGGTCGCGGGCGGCGGCCGCACCGAGCGGGACCTCCAGCTGGGGCACGAGGACTGAACCGTACGGGGCGGGGCCGACGGAGGCTCCGGGGGACGGTGCGGGCTTCAGGACCGAACCCGCACCGACTCCCGTACCGGGTCCTTTCGCACCAGCCGCATCAACGCCCGCGCCCCCGGGCTCAGGCTCCGCGCCCCCGGCAGCACCACCACGCTCTCGTACACCGGCCGGTGCGCGCCCGCCAGGTCCACCGCGACCAGCCGCGCCGCCTCCGGCTTGCGCGAGAAGTGGTGCGGCACCACCGCGATCCCGAGCCCCTCCTGCACCAGCTCCAGCAGGCTGTGCACGTCGTTGACCTCCAGGCCCACCGTCCGCCGCACCCCCGCCGCCGCGAACGCCTCGTCGGCGGCCCGGCGCGGCCCCCAGTCCGGGTGGAAGTCGATGAAGGACGCCCCCAGGAGCTCCTCCCACGCCACCTCGGCCCGCCCGGCGAACGCATGCCCCGCCGCGCACAGCAGCACCATCGGCTCCCTGGCCAGCGGCATCAGCTCCCCGCGCCACTCCGCCGGGCTGACCGTCGCCGCGAACGCCAGGTCGAGCCGTCCGCCCGCCACCCCGTCCAGCAGACTGCTGGTGCCCTCCTGCCGCAGCCGCAGCTCCATCTGCGGATGCTCCCGGTGGAACGCCGCCAGCAGCCGCGGCGGGCTCACCCCCGCCACGCACTGCTCGACCCCCACCGTCAGCGTCCCGCGCAGCAGCCCCCGTACGGCATCGACCGCGTCCCGCGCCGCCCGGGCCCCGGCCAGCGTGCGTTCCGCCTCCACCAGCAGCGCACGGCCCGCCTCGGTGAGCCGGACCGTACGTGTGGTTCGGCTGAACAACGGGGTCCGCAGCTCCTGCTCCAGCGCCCGTACGGAGGCGGAGAGCCCGGACTGCGAGACGGCGAGCCGCTCGGCGGCGCGGGTGAAGTGCTGCTCCTCCGCCACGGCGACGAAGTGCTCCAGCTGACGCAGTTCCATGATTGAGCAATCTAGGCGATGAATCCGAGCGGAATCTCCTGTTGGACTGCTGGATCCATCTGCGGAAGCCTGGTCCCCGTCCTCCTCGTCCCCCCGGATCTCTCCAGCGGAGCCTGCCCATGTACCTGCCGTCCGCCGACCGCTACTCCGCCATGCCCTACCGGCGCACCGGCCGAAGCGGTCTGCTGCTGCCCGCGCTCTCCCTCGGCCTCTGGCACAACTTCGGGGGCGACAGGACGCCCGAGACGCAGGGCGCCATCCTGCGCCGTGCCTTCGACCTCGGCATCACCCACTTCGACCTGGCCAACAACTACGGCCCGCCGCCCGGCTCCGCCGAAGAGACCCTGGGCCGCGCCCTGGCGACCGACTTCGCCCACCTGCGCGACGAGATCGTCATCTCCACCAAGGCGGGCTACCACATGTGGGAGGGGCCGTACGGGGAGTGGGGCTCGCGGAAGTACCTGCGCTCCTCGCTCGACCAGAGCCTGAAGCGCCTGGGCGTCGAGTACGTCGACATCTTCTACTCCCACCGGCCCGACCCGGACACCCCGCTCGAAGAGACGATGGGCGCGCTCGACTCCGCCGTACGGCAGGGCAAGGCCCTCTACGTCGGCCTGTCCAACTACTCCGCCGACCGGACCCGCGAGGCCGCCGCGATCCTGAAGGACCTCGGCACCCCGCTCCTCATCCACCAGCCCCGCTACTCGATGCTCGACCGCCGCATCGAGGACGACGGGCTGCCGGACGTCCTGGGCGAGCTGGGCGTCGGCTCCATCGCGTACTCACCGCTGGAGCAGGGCATCCTCACCGACCGCTATCTCAACGGCATTCCGGCCAGCTCCCGGGCGGCGGGCGCGAGCCCCTTCCTGTCCGCCGACGCCGTCACCCCGCAGCTGGTGGAGCGGCTGCGCGCGCTGGACGCCCTGGCGAAGGAGCGTGGCCAGTCGCTTGCGCAGCTGGCCCTGGCGTGGGTGCTGCGCGGCGGCCGGCTCACCTCCGCCGTCGTCGGCGCGAGCAGCGTGACCCAGCTGGAGAACAGCGTCGAGGCCGCCCGGAACCTGGACTTCACCGAGGACGAGCTGTCGCGGATCGAGGAGCTGCTGAGGGACGCGAAGACGGGCTGACGCCGGTCACGTACGGACAGCAGGTCAGGTGCCGGAGAGCGGGACGGGCGGTGCGGCCGGCAGCACATGGTCGCCCGCCTTGTCCGTGCTCAGGCACAGCGAGCACACCATGGCGTCGTGGGCCGGGCAGGCGGCCAGGTCCGGGCGCTCGAAGGTCTGCCGGCAGACGTGGCAGTCGTACGTGTCCGCGCTCGGGTTGCCCTCGGTGTCCAGTAGCGGCACCGGGATGCCGTCGTCGCTCCGGCGCAGGTAGTACCGGCCCCGGGTGACGATCGCCATGACCGGGGTGAGGAGGGACGCGATGACCACGGCGGCGACGGGGGAGTAGGGCTGGACCGTGTCGCCGAAGGCGTGGAAGTACATCGCGATGGACAGCCCGGAGGCGGCGGTGAACGCGGTCACGCCGACCGGGTTGACCGCGTAGAGCATGCCCCGGCGGAACTCCGGCGCGTGCGGGGACAGCTTCAGCAGGTACTTGTTGACCCCGATGTCGGTGGCGACGGTGACCACCCAGGCGATGGCGCAGTTCGAGTAGAAGCCCAGGATGCTGTTGAGGAAGCTGAACATGTCGGCCTCCATCAGGATCAGCGCGAAGGCCAGGTTGACCAGGACGAAGATCATGCGGCCGGGGTAGTGCTTGGTGACGCGGGTGAAGGAGTTCGTCCACGCCAGTGACCCGGAGTAGGCGTTCGTGACGTTGATCTTGATCTGGCTGATCACGACCAGGACCACGGCCAGCGGGACCACCAGCCAGGACGGCATCATCGCGTCGAACGCCCCGCGGAACTGCTGGATCGGCTCGGTCGCCGCGGCCGGTCCCACCTCGGAGAGGATGTAGACGGCGAGGAAGACCCCGATGGCCTGCTTGATCGCGCCGAGCACCACCCAGCCGGGGCCGGCCATCACCATCGCCGTCCACCAACTGCGCTTGTTCGCCTCGGTCTTCGGCGGCATGAAGCGCAGGTAGTCGATCTGCTCGCCGATCTGCGCGATGAGGGAGAGGCAGACGCCCGCGCCGAGCAGCACGGAGGCCGTGTTGAGGCTGCCCTCGCCGTCGGTGCCCGCGTAGGCGAGGAAGCTGTCGACCGTGCCCGGGTCGGTGGCGACGAGGTAGACCAGCGGTCCGACCATCAGCAGCAGCCATACCGGGGTGGTCCACACCTGGAGCTTGCTCAGCGCTTTCATCCCGTAGATGACGAGGGGGATGACCATGAGGGTGGAGACGGCGTAGCCGAGCCACAGCGGCAGCCCGAAGCCGAGTTTGAGGCCCTGGGCCATGATCGCGCCTTCGAGGGCGAAGAAGATGACGGTGAAGCTGGCGAAGATGACGCCGGTGAGCACCGAGCCGTAGTAGCCGAAGCCGGAGCCCCGGGTGATCAGGTCGAGGTCGATGTTGTAGCGGGCCGCGTAGTAGGCGAGCGGGAAGCCGGTGATGAAGATGAGGGCCGCGGCCACGGTGATCGCGACCAGCGCGTTGCCGGTGCCGTGGGCCATGGCGATCCCGGCGCCGATGGAGAAGTCGGCCATGTAGGCGATGCCGCCGAGCGCCGTGGTCGCCACGACCATCGGGGTCCAGCGGCGGTAACTGCGGGGCGCGAAGCGGAGGGTGTAGTCCTCCAGCGTCTCCCGCACCGCCTGGGGTCCGTCAGGGGCGGCGGGCGGTGCGGGGTCCGGTGGGGCCGGTTCGGCGAGGTGAGTGCGGGTATCCATGGCGGAGGACGCTAGGCAGTCGCGGTTTCCCTCGCGTACGGCCGGTGTGAAGGGGGAGTTACGGTATACCAACGGGGCGTCAGAGGGTGCGGGAGGGCTGCGGCCTCATGTCCGCCCCTCAGGGAGCGATGCCCACCCCGTCGATCCGGCCCCAGGCCCGCTCCTGCCCGGCGGTCATGGCGGGCCAGGTGAGCCCGCCCGGCCGGGGGAGCACCCGGGAGGCGTACGGGGACGGCCGGAACGCCGGATCGTAGAAGCAGCCCGTGCCGTACGTCCGGTCGAAGGCGGCGCACGATTCGGCCAGCGAACGCGCGGTGGGCTTGCGGCCGGTACGGACCCAACGGTCAAGTGCCGCAAGGGAGTTGGCGTACTCCGCGCTGCTCAGCCCGCTGTGCTCGCTCTCCCGGGTGAAGCTCTGCACGAGCCGGTGCTCCCGTCCCGCTCCCCGCAACGTGGCCCGGTAGGCGGCCTCGTGCTCCACGAACGCCGTGGGGTCGTCGATCGCGTGCAGGGTCAGGACGGGCAGGGACACCCGCCCGGTCAGATCGCTGTCCCACGAGAGGTCCCGCCGCGCGGCCGGATCCGCCGAGAACCGCTCCACGCCCGCGTTCAGCGCCCGGTCGTCGTGCGAGCCGGTATACCGCACACCCCGGTTGGAGAAGGGGTTACGTCCCCCCAGCCGGGTGGAGACGATGTCGCGGAAGGTGAACGTCGCGAACCGCAGATGGGATTCGAGGGACCGCTCCGGAATCCCGGTGACGGCCAGGATGTCGTCCAGGTTGCGCTGCTGGAGCGCGGTCCGTGCGGCCGGTTCGGCGTCGAACCCCGTGCACTCCCGCAGCCGGGCGCTGAGCCCGGCGGACGTCATCGTGGAGTCCGGCCGCAGCCCCTGCCACAGCGGGTACTGCGGCTCGGTGGGACGCGGATGGTTGCCGCAGTAGAACTGGTAGACCACGCGCAGGTCGACCCGGTAGTCGTAGCCGCGCGAGCCGCCGCCCAGGACGCCGTTGGTCAGCAGCACCCCGTCGTACGCCCCCGCCTTCCGGCCGTACGTCTCCGGCTTCGTGGCGTACGCTCCCGGCTTCGTGGCGTACGTCCCCGACTTCGCGCCGTACGTCTCCGCGACCTTGGCGGCCACGTTCCCGCCCCAGGACTGGCCGTGCAGATAGGTCCGCTCCGGCTTCCCGAACCGGTCGACGAAGACCCGGCGCACGCTCTCCGTGTCGGCGGCCGCCATCCGCGTCCCGTAGCCGCCGCGCCGGTAGGAGGAGCCCGCCCAGGCGTACCCCTCCTCGACCATGACGGCCCAGCGCTCCAGGTCCTCGGTCGAGCGGGCCGGGTCCGATGCGTCGCCCAGGTCGGGCCCGCCGTGCGCGTGCACCACCAGCGAGCCGTTCCAGCGGAGGGGGACGGCGAGCGCGTAGTGCGCCCCGTTCCCGTCCTGGCCCGTGTAACACCGCGCCTTTCCGGCC
>NZ_JBHXJG010000073.1:0-25635 GCF_042723425.1 Streptomyces sp. NPDC058375
CGGTTACAGGCGTACGAGGCGCTCCGTCAGGTCGCGGTAGTGCTGGAGGGCGATCCGCAGGTCCTCGGTCTCCGCCCCGGAGGCCGGGCCGCTCCCGTCCTTCCCGGCCCGCAGCCGCCGCCCGCGTTCCGCCAGGGCGGCCCCGAGGTCCGCGACGACCTCCTCGAACGTGGCGTCGGCCTCCCGTACCGCCCGGTGCGGATCCTCCACGAACCCGGTCACCGCCTGCTGGATCCGGGCGGCGACGGCCTCCTGCTCCGCGGGCGCGAACAGCGGCTTCCCGAGGTGCGGGCCGGCCGGGCCTTCCGGGCTCTCCTCGGCCGGGCCCCGGGCAGTGGCCGGACCGCCTTCGGGGACCGTACGGCCGGATGCGGTGCGGGGGTCGGCGGCCGCGTCGGGGGCGGTGGGGCCGGCAACGGCCCCGGGGGCCTCCACGGGCTGCCCGACGGTGGTCGCCGGGGGTGCCGCGGGCGGCCCCACCGGCTCCGTCTCCTTGCCCTCCTTGCCCGTGACCGTCCTCGTGGCCGGGTCGGGCGTGCCGGGCCGCCTGAAGGGCGTACCCGTGTCGATGGGGCCGGCGCCCTCCGGAAGCCGGGTGCCGCCGGTCGGGTTCGTCCTGTCGTTCGGTGTCCGCGTCATGATGTACCGCGTCCCTTCACCAGATGCCGGTTGCCGTGCTCACGCCCCGACGTGCCGCCGGCGAGCAGGGCGTCGAAGAGCTTGCGTCCCTCGATGAGGGCCTCGCGCCTCTCCTCGGTGCTCGCGTCCCCGTGCCGCGCGGTGTGGACCCGGCGGTAGCCGTCGACGTGCGCGGCGTGGTGGACGGAGAGCGCGTCCGTACGGTCCTCGAAGTCCTCGCCGTCCGGGAAGCCCCGCTCGCGCGACAGGTCGGCCAGCAGCGTGTCGGCCTCGGTGAGCGCACGCTCCGGCGATTCGACGAACAGTTCCTGGGCGCTCGCCCAGCGGGCGGCGTAGCGCGCACGGGCCTCCTCGGTCAGCGGGCGTTCGTCGAGGTTCCCGTGCCGCTTCACCCGATCGCCGAGTTCCCGCTCGGCCGCCTCGGTGTCGCCGCCGTGCCGGGCGACCACCCGGTCGTACTCCGGTCCGAAACGGCTGCGCAGACCCCGGCCGCCGGCGAGACGTCCGCGAAGCAGGAAGAACGCCGCGATGGCCGCCACGGCGACCACGGCGATGATGATGATCGCTGTCGTCATGGCTGCCGCCCCCCATGTTCATCGGCCGGTCCGTAGCTCTGCTGTCGCACAGTGGTCAACCCCTCTCGGTCCGGGCCCGGCGTCAATCGCCGGGCGGCGCGCAGGATTCGTGTACCCCCGGATCCCCGTTCAAGGCAGCCGTCCGTGGCGGAAGGCGCTCCGCGACGCCTGTGTAGGGTGAAGGCGTCGGATCGGCGGCAGGTCGGAGGGACACGCGATGACGGAGCGCAAACCACCGGGGGTCAGCTTCGAGTCCTGGGTCGACCGGCAGATCCACGAGGCCCAACAGCGCGGCGACTTCTCCCGGCTCCCCGGCTTCGGCAAACCGATCGCCGGCCTGGAACGCCCGTACGACGAGGCCTGGTGGATCAAACAGAAGATGCTGTGGGAGGGCGTGTCGATGCTGCCGCCCGCGCTGGCCCTGCGCAAAGAGGCGGAGGACGTCCCCGGCGCGGTGGCAGCGGCCCGCACCGAGGCCGAGGTGCGGCGCATCCTGACCGAGGTGAACGCGAAGATCGACCGGGCGATCCGGATGCCTCCCGAGGGCCCGCCGCTGCAGCTGAAGCCCTTCGACATCGAGGGCACCGTGCGCCGCTGGCGGGAGGAGCGCCGCCCGGCCTGAAGCCCGCCGCCACGGTGCCCCATACTCGCCGTATGGGACCGGAATGGGCAGGACGACGACGCGGGCGCGCCCCACGGCGTGCCGACGTGACCGTCCGCCGGGCCGAGGCGGGCGACGCCGCCCGGCTGACCCGGCTGGTCCGCACCTCACGCGCCTACGAGGGCCCCTACGCCCCGATGGTCGAGGGCTATCGGATCGGACCGGACTACATCGAGGCGCAGCGGGTCTTCGTCGCCGCGGACGCCGTCACGCGCCAGGTGCTCGGCTTCTACGCACTGCTTCTCGACCCGCCCGAACTGGACCTGATGTTCGTCGCCGACTCCGCCCAGGGGCTCGGCATCGGCCGGCTGCTCGCCGCCCACCTGCGCGAGGAGGCCCGGAGCGCCGGGCTCTCCGGCGTCCGGATCGTCTCGCACCCGCCCGCCGAGGGCTTCTACCGCAGCATCGGCGCCGAACCCGTCGGCACGGTCCGGGCCGACCCGCCGGCGGTGATGTGGGACCGCCCCGAACTCCTGCTCCCGGTGCTGGTCAGCCGCCGTACGGACGAGTGATCAGCTCCAGCCAATGACCGCCGGGATCGGGGAAGTACACGCCCCGCCCGCCGTCATTGCGGTTGATCTCGCCGGGGTGCTTCCGATGGGGATCGGCGTAGAACTCGATTCCCAGCGCCTGGATCTTCGCGAACGCGGAGTCGAACTCCGCCTCCGAAATGAGGAAGGCGTAGTGCTGCGGGGTGATCGAATCGGCGGGAATCGTCGCGAAATCCAGCGTGACGCTGTTCGCGAGAACGACCGGAATGAACGGACCCCACTCCTCGCCGACCGTCAGATCCAGCAGATCCGCGAAGAATTCGGCGGACTCGCGGTTGTCCTTGCAATGGACGATGGTGTGGTTCAACTCGACTGACACGGTGGAATGCCTCCAACGGGCATCTCACGGGCTACCTCCACGCCTCACCCGGCCGGTGACCGACGCGCGATGCCCTGCGGTGATCCTAGACGCGCCGCACAGCCAGGTCGAACGCGTTCGGAATGGCCTCGCGCCGCCGGGGCACCTGTAGTCCCGGATCGAACGGGTGTGCCAGGGCTCCCGGTCGTGTCGAGATGAGGAGAGCACCGATGTCGGAGACCCACGGCAGAGGCCGCGAGGAGACCCAGGAGGAGCGGGCGGACCGTCAGTGGGCCGAACTCCTCCAGGAACTGCGCGTCGCGCAGACCGGGGTGCAGATCCTTTTCGGCTTCCTGCTCGCGGTGGTCTTCCAGTCACGGTTCGAGGACCTGGGCGACATCGACCGGTACATCTACGTGGTGACCGTGATGCTGGGTTCGGCTACCGCCGCGACGCTCATCGGCCCCGTCTCGTACCACCGGCTCCTCACCGGCCGCCGGATGAAGCCCGAGACGGTGCTCTGGGCCTCGCGGATGACCGTCCTCGGCCTGGTACTCCTCTTCTGCACCATGTGCTCGGCGCTGCTGCTCATCCTGCGCGTGGCCCTGCACAACCAGATGGCTCTCTGGCTGGTCGGCGGCATGGCCCTGTGGTTCCTGGCCTGCTGGTTCGTCTTCCCGGTGTGGGCCATCGCCAGGGGCCGCTCCGGCCCGCGCGAGAGCGACACGCCCGACCGGGGGAGCGACACATCCGACGAGGGGAGCGGCTCGCCCGACCGGGGGAGCGACGCCGCCTAGGAACCGTCAGGCCGGGCTGCGCACATCGGTCACCGCGAACAGCGCGCCGTCCGGGTCGCGCAGCGTGACCTCGGTGCCTTCGAAGCCGGGGCGATCCTCCACGAGGGCGCCGCCGTGCCGCTCGGCCGCGGCGACCGTCTCCGCGAGGTCCGCCACCGGGAACTGGACCTGCCAGTGCGGGCGCACCAGCGGGTCGACCGCGGCCTCCACGGCCCCGGAGCTGATCCGGGCCAGCGGATGCCCCTCGCACCGCACGATGACCTCCTCGCCCTCGTACGCGACATCGCAGCCCCCCGGCCGCCCGCTCGCCCAGTCGAGTACCTCGCCGTAGAAGATCGCCGCGTCGAAGGCGTTCCGGGTCCGCAGCCGCAGCCAGGAGTGCGCGTGGTCGGCGGGGGCCGGCGGCGACGTGGAGGGTTCGGTGCGCTCCCACAGGCCGAAGGCCGCCCCGTCCCGGTCCGAGGCCAGCACCCCGCGCCCCTTGCCGAGCGTCAGCGGGCCCACCGCGACGGTCCCGCTGCGCTCACGGATCCGGGCGGCGGCCACGTTCGCGTCCTCGACCGAGAAGTACGGCGTCCAGGCCACCGCGACCTGGAACGCCGAGGAGACGGCGAAGAGGCCGGCCACCGGGACCTGGCCGCGGTAGGCGACCGAGAAGTCGGACCCGAGCCGCCCGGGGCGGAACGACCAGCCCAGCACCTGGGAGTAGAACCTTTCGGCGGTCTCCCGGTGCCGTGTCATGAGGGTGACCCAGCACGGTGCGGCCGGCCCGGTCAGGGGCGCTGCCGAGGAGGCCGTACGGGGATCGCTTCCGGTCATGGTCCACTGCCTTCGTCGGGGAGCGGCGTCCTGCCCGGCCGCTGCGGTCCAGCAACCAGCCTTGACCGGGCCGCCCGGTCCCGCAACGCGGGCCGCACGCCGGCCCCGGTCACAGCCCGGCGCGCGGCGGGGCGTTCGTGATGTCGAGGAAGACCTGGTCGGCCTGCGGCCACCGATCGGCCATCGCCTCCCTGATGCGCATGGAGACCTCCTCGACCCGCTCGCTGTCGATGCCGGGGGCGAGGTCGATCCGGGCGGCCACCAGGACCGAGTCCATGCCGAGGCGCATCGTGAGGAGCTCGGCGACGTTGTCGATCTCGCTCTGGCGCATCAGGAAGCCCACCAGATCGCGGCGCAGCTCCGGATCGACGGCCTCACCGATCAGCTGGTCGCGGGCGTCCCGGCCGAGCCGGAAGGCCACGTAGACGAGCAGCAGCCCGATCCCCAGCGAGGCCGCCGCCTCCCACACCACACTCCCGGTGGCCAGGCGCAGGGACATGCCCGCCATCGCCAGGGTCACGCCGAGGACCGCGGTGCTGTCCTCCGCGATGACGGTGCGCAGCGCCGGGTCCAGGGCGCCGCGCTTCTCGCCGCGCGCCTGGTGCAGGGCCCGGGTGAGGGAGGTGGCCTCGGCGACGAAGGCGACGCCGAGGACGATCAGACCGGCCGTGTAGCCCTCGGGGGACTCGTCGTGATCGTCCCGGCGGAGGGCGGAGAGCCCCTGGTAGAACGAGAAACACCCGCCCATGACGAAGATCCCGACCGCGGCGATCAGCGCCCAGAAGAAGCGCTCCTTGCCGTACCCGAACGGATGACGGGCGTCGGCGGGACGGCGGCTGCGCCGCAGCGCCGCGAGAAGGAAGACCTCGTTGAGGCTGTCGGCGACGGAGTGGGCTGCCTCCGACAGCAGGGCGGGGGAGCCGGAGGCCAGTCCGCCCACGGTCTTGGCCGCGGCGATCACGAGATTGGCCGCGAGCGCGACCAGGACCGTGAGACGGGTACGTCGGTCGGCTGCCGAGCCGGCCATCACAACCTCCTGAGCAGAGGGGGCCGGCGTGCCGCCCCCCGTGGGGCGGGCGGGTCAGCGGCGAGGCTGTTCCTCGTCGGGCGGCAGCGGGCCGTTACCGTGGTCCTTGAGCTCGTACGGCGACAGGGCCTGGCCGTCCTCGGGGAAGCGGTCGGAGGAGTGCGGGTCGGTCTGCTCGATGTGGGTGCGCCGCTCCGGCTTCTCCGGCTGCTCATGGGGCTGGGGCGGCGGCGGCTCGGCGTCGTGCTTGCGCTTGCTGAGGAGGAAGCCGCCGATCAGCAGGGCCACGACGGCCAGTGCCACGACGCCCATGAAAATCCCCAGAGCCCCCGTGCCGTCCGCGAGCGGGATCTCGGCCGGCGCATCGGCCTCATTGACTGCCTTCAGAACATCCATGTCATCGGCATACCCCGAGAGAAGGGCATCAGTCAGCTATTCACAGCAATTCATGTTTTATGGGTATCTCAGGGGAAACCGGTTTCACCACCGCGGGTCAGGCCTCCACTCCTGCCCGCGCTTCCAAAGTTCAGGCATCCGGGAAGGAACCACGGTGAACAGCACTCCCGAGCAGAGCGGCGAGGATCACCCGGCGGGCCGGGAGGTGGTGGTCTCGCTCAGCCGGTGCGACACCGAGGACGCGCGGACCGTGTTCGACGTGCTCGCCACCGCCTTCGCCTCCGACCACCCGATGGGCGAGACCCCCGAGCAGACCTCCGGGCCCCGCCCGACCGTCTGGGTCACCACCGTCGACGTGTCCGAACCGAGGGCCGACGCCACTCCCGCCCGCCTCACCGCACCGGTCACGGTGGACGCCCAGGGCGGCTACTGGGCCGTCGACCGGCTGCGCACCCATCTCACCGGGGCCTTCGCTGTGAGCGTCGTCGGCACGGCCGCCGGGGACCAGGAGCAGGAGGTCCGGCTGCGGCTCCAGAGCCGCTGACGGCCCGCACGAGGACAGGGCCGTGAACCGACCGGCACCCGACCGGGGCGACCGCCCCACGGCGAAGCGAAAGGCGCGCGCATGGATTCCCTCGCTCTCGGAGCGGACCCCGAACCGGAACCGGTCGTCGACGAACACTCCACCGTGACCCTGTTCGTCAACGGCGAGGAGACGACGCTGACCGTCGACCACCGCGCCACGGTCCTGGAGACCCTCCGGGAGAGTTTCGGTCTCACCGGTGCTAAGAAGGGCTGCGACCACGGCCAGTGCGGGGCCTGCACGGTCCTCGTCGACGGGCGGCGGATCAACAGCTGCCTGCTGCTCGCCGTCACCCAGGACGGCGCCACGATCACCACGGTGGAAGGGCTCGCCGACGGCGAGAGCCTGCACCCGGTGCAGCGGGCGTTCGTCGAGCGGGACGCCCTCCAGTGCGGCTTCTGCACCCCGGGCCAGATCTGCTCGGCCGTGGGCATGCTCCGCGAGGCCGCCGACGGCCACCCCTCGCACGTCACCGAGCCGGACACCGCCGCCGGCCGACCCGACGCCGCGACCGGAGCGGTCGCGCTGGACGCCGACGAGATCAGGGAACGGATGAGCGGCAACCTGTGCCGGTGCGGGGCCTACCCCCGGATCGTCGAAGCCATCGAGGACGTGATCGAGTGAAACCGTTCGGCTATGCGCGCCCCGCCTCCACCGACGAGGCCGTCCGGCTCTGCGCGGCCGGCCCCGGCGCCCGCTTCCTGGGCGGCGGTACCAATCTGGTGGACCTGATGAAGCTCGGCGTGGAGACCCCCCGGGTCCTCATCGACGTCACCGGGCTGCCCCTGGACCGGGTGACCCGGACGGCCGAAGGCGGCCTGAGCATCGGCGCCACCGTGCGCAACAGCGACCTCGCCGCCCACCCCGACGTGACGCAGGACTACCCGGTGCTCTCCCAGGCGCTGCTGGCCGGGGCCTCCGGCCAGCTCCGCAACTCCGCCACCACCGGCGGCAACCTGCTTCAGCGCACCCGGTGCCGCTACTTCCAGGACGTCTCCAAGCCCTGCAACAAGCGATTCCCCGGCTCCGGCTGCCCCGCGCTCGAAGGGACCAACCGGGACCTCGCGATCCTCGGGCACTCGCCGGAGTGCGTGGCCACCAACCCGTCCGACATGGCCGTGGCCCTCGCCGCGCTGGACGCGACCGTGCTCCTCATGGGCCCCGAGGGCGAACGGGCCGTCCCCCTCACCGAGTTCCACCGCCTGCCGGGGGAGAACCCCGACCAGGACACCGTGATCCGGCCCGGCGAGCTGATCACCGAGGTGGTGCTCCCGCCGCCGGCGCCCGGAGTGGCCTCCCACTACCGCAAGGCCCGCGACCGGGCCAGTTTCGCGTTCGCGCTGGTCTCCGTCGCCGCCACGCTCCGGGTGGAGGCCGGGCGCGTGGAGCACGCCACGCTCGCGTTCGGCGGCGTCGCCCACCGGCCGTGGCGGGCCCGCCGGGCCGAGACCGAACTGCGGGGCGCCCCGGCCACCCCTGCCGCCTTCCAGCACGCCCTGATCGCCGAACTGGCCGAGGCGCGGCCGCTGCGCGACAACGCGTTCAAGGTGGACCTCGCCCGCCGGCTCGCCCTCGACGTACTCGGCGAACTCACCACCCGCCGGCCGGCTCGGGCCGGCTGAACCCGCCGGGATCGGCCGCCCTCACCGGGCCGACCGCCCTCACCGAGCCCGGCCGGCCCGCCGACCGCCGCCCCGCCGAGCACCGGACCGCCGAGCACCGGCCGCCGACCCCCGGCCCCACCTCCGGGCGCTCCTCCCGCGTCCGCCCCACCGACCTCCGAGGACCCCCGCCATGACCACGCAAGCCCCGCAGTTCCCCGGTGCGCCCGTCGTCCGCAGAGAGGCCCGGGACAAGGTCACCGGCACCGCCCGCTACGCGGCCGACCGCACGCCCGCCGGCTGCCTGTACGCCTGGACCGTCCCGGCCACCATCGCGGCCGGACACGTCACCGCCGTACGGGCCGTCGACGCCCTCGCCGTACCCGGCGTCCACTCCGTCCTCACCCACGACAACGCGCCCCGGCTCCAGGAGCCCGACGACCCGATCCTCGCCGTGCTCCAGGACGACCGCGTCCCGCACCACGGCTGGCCGATCGCCCTTGTGATCGCGGATTCCCTGGAGGCCGCCCGGACCGGGGCCGGGGAACTCCACGTCGAGTACGAACGCGGCGCGCACGACGTGACCCTCACCGAGGACCACCCCGGCCTCTACACGCCCGAGGAGGCCAACGGCGGGTTCCCCGCCGTACGCAACCGCGGCGACGTGGAACGGGCCCTGGCCGCCTCGCGCGTCCAGGTCGACGCGACGTACCTCATGGGCGCGTTGCACAACCACCCCATGGAGCCGCACGCCGCCACCGCCGTGTGGGAGGACGGCCACCTCACCGTCCACGACTCCAGCCAGGGCTCCACCAAGGTCCGCGAGAGCCTGGCCCAGGCGCTCGGCCTCGACGCGGACCGGATCACCGTGGTCTCCGAACACGTCGGCGGCGGCTTCGGCTCGAAGGGCACCACCCGCCCCCAGGGGGTCCTGGCCGCCATGGCCGCCCGGCACACCGGCCGCCCGGTGAAGCTCGCCTTCCCCCGTGCCCAGCTGGCGGAGGTCGTCGGTCACCGGGCCCCCACGATCCAGCGGGTCCGGCTCGGCGCGGACCTCGACGGCGTGCTCGCCGCCGTCAGCCACGAGGTCGTCACCCAGACCTCCACCGTGAAGGAGTTCGTCGAGCAGGCCGCCGTGCCCGCCCGCGTCATGTACGCCTCGCCGAACAGCCGCACCGGGCACCGGGTGGTCGCCCTCGACGTCCCCAGCCCCTCCTGGATGCGCGCCCCGGGGGAGGCCTCGGGGATGTACGCCCTGGAGTCCGCCATGGACGAACTCGCCTCCGCGCTCGGCCTGGACCCCGTGGAGCTGCGGCTGCGCAACGAACCCGAGACCGAACCCGACAGCGACCGCCCCTTCAGCAGCCGCGGCCTCGCCGCCTGCCTGCGCGACGGCGCGGCACGGTTCGGCTGGCACGACCGCGACCCCCGCCCCGCCGCACGCCAGGAGGGCCGCTGGCTCATCGGTACGGGCGTGGCCTCCGCGACGTACCCCGTCCTCGTCTCCCCGTCCACCGCGAGCGCCCACGCCGCCCCGGACGGCTCCCTGACCATCCGGGTCAACGCCACCGACATCGGCACCGGCGCACGCACCGTGCTGGCCCAGATCGCCGCCGACGCCCTCGGCGTCGACCCCGAGGCCGTACACGTCGACATCGGCTCCACCGAGCTGCCCACCGCCCCGCTGGCCGGAGGCTCCTCCGGCACCGCCTCCTGGGGCTGGGCCGTGCACAAGGCCGCCGCCGACCTCGCCGCCCGCCTCGCCGAGCACTCCGGCCCGCTCCCCGCCGACGGGATCACCGCCACCGCCGACACCGAGCAGGAGACCGGCGAGGAGTCCCCGTACGCCCGGCACGCCTTCGGCGCCCACTTCGCCGAGACGGCCGTCGACGCCGTCACCGGCGAGGTGCGCGTACGACGGCTTCTCGGGGTGTACGCCGCCGGGCGGATCCTCAACGCGCGCACCGCCCGCTCCCAGTTCACCGGCGGCATGGTGATGGGCATCGGCATGGCCCTCACCGAGGGCTGCGACATCGACCCGGCCTTCGGCGACTTCACCGCCAAGGACCTCGCCGCCTACCACGTGCCCGTCTGCGCCGACACGGCCGACATCCAGGCCCACTGGATCGAGGAGGACGACCGCCACCTCAACCCCATGGGCAGCAAGGGCATCGGAGAGATCGGGATCGTCGGCACCGCCGCCGCCATCGGCAACGCGGTCCGCCACGCCACCGGCGCCCGGCTGCGCGAACTGCCCCTCACCCCGGACGCCCTGCTGCCCTACCTGCTGTGACGGGCACCGCCTCCCACCAGCACGGACGGCCCAGCTGTTGCGCGACCGGCGTACCGGCCTCACCCTGAGGAGTGACCCAGAAGTGATCAGTGCTCACGCTTCGTGTTCGGGGGTTGTTCGTACGACGGGGTGAAGTACGACGGGGTGAAGCACGTGGGCCTCGTGGTGAGGAGCCTCGACGATGACCGTTCCACTCGACCGGCACTACTCGGTCGAACTGCAGGTGTCGGCAGAGCGCGTTTCCCAGCTGCGGCGGATCGTCGCCGCACACCTTCGTCACTGGAGTCTCGACCTGCACGTCCGGCCGGTGTGCCGGGCCCTGGACGAACTCCTGACCAACGTCCACCGGCATGTCGGCGGCGGCAACACCTGCGTCCTCGAACTCCGCTGGACCGGACGGCACGTGACCGTGTCCGTCGCGGACAACAGCGCCCGGATGCCCCGCCTGCTGCCGGTCGGCGGCGGGCTGAGCCGGGTCATGGCCCTGAGCGACAGCTGGGGCACCTGCCGGACCACGGACGGCAAAGTGGTCTGGTTCACCCGCTACGCCGAGGCGCCGCAGCTCGCGGAACTGCTCCCGTACGCTCCGCTGCCCGGCGTCCGCACCGCCCGCCGCACCCCCCTCGCGGCACTCGTGTAACCGCCCGGAAGGGCGGCCCGTGAACCCGGTCGACGCGGAACGTGCCCTCCGGCACGCATGATCCGCGTCGGCCGGGTACGTGCGGGGAAGGGGAGGCCGCGTTGCGGGGACCGGTGCGGCGCGGCACGGTCGGACTACCGATGCAAGGAGGCCACTGCCATGCCCATCGCCACGGTCAACCCCGCGAACGGCGAACTGATCAGGTCATTCGACGCCCTCGAAGAGGAGGAGACCGAACGCCGGATCACCGCCGCCGCGGAGACCTTCCGCCAGTACCGCACCACGTCCTTCGAACAGCGGGCGGCCTGGCTGAACCGGGCCGCCGACCTCCTCGACGAGGACCGCGACACCATCGCCCGCACGATGACCGTCGAGATGGGCAAGCCCATCACCGCGGCCCGTGCGGAGGCGGCCAAGTGCGCGAAGGCGATGCGCTGGTACGCCGACCGGGCCGAGGGGCTGCTCGCCGACGAGCATCCGGACCCCGCCGACGTGAAGGACTCCGGCGCCTCCCGCGCCCTGGTCCGCTACCGGCCGCTCGGCGTGGTCCTCGCCGTGATGCCGTGGAACTTCCCGCTGTGGCAGGTGGTGCGCTTCGCCGCCCCCGCGCTGATGGCGGGCAACGTCGGTCTCCTCAAGCACGCGTCGAACGTCCCGCAGACCGCCCTCTACCTGGAGGACCTCTTCCACCGGGCGGGCTTCCCGGCGGGCTGCTTCCGTACGCTGCTGATCGGCTCGGGCGCCGTGGAGGCGGTCCTGCGCGACCCGCGCGTCGTCGCCGCCACGCTCACCGGCAGCGAACCGGCCGGCCGCGCCGTCGCCGCCACCGCGGGGGACGAGGTCAAGAAGACCGTCCTGGAACTCGGCGGCAGCGACCCCTACCTCGTCCTGCCCTCGGCGGACGTGGAGAAGGCCGCCGCCACCGCCGTCACCGCGCGTATCCAGAACAACGGCCAGTCGTGCATCGCCGCCAAGCGGTTCATCGTCCACGCCGACGTGTACGACGCCTTTGCCGAACGCTTCACCGCGGGCATGCGGGCCCTGACCGTCGGCGACCCGCTGGAGGACGCCACCGACATCGGCCCCCTCTCCACCGAACAGGGCCGCACCGACCTGGAGGAACTCGTCGACGACGCCGTCGAGCGCGGGGCCGAGGCGCTGTGCGGCGGACGCCGTCCCGACAAGCTCGGCGGCGGCCTGGAGAACGGCTGGTTCTACGAGCCCACCGTGCTCGCCGGCATCACCACCGCCATGCGCATCCACCGCGAGGAGACCTTCGGCCCGGTCGCCACCCTCTACCGCGTCGCCGACCTCGACGAAGCGATCCACCTGGCCAACGACACGCCCTTCGGCCTCAGCTCCAACGCCTGGACCCGCGACCCGGGCGAACAGGAGCGCTGCGCCCGCGACCTGGAGGCCGGCGGCGTCTTCTTCAACGGGATGACGGCCTCGCACCCCGCCCTGCCCTTCGGCGGCATCAAGCGCTCCGGTTACGGCCGTGAGCTGGCCGGACACGGCATCCGCGAGTTCTGCAACGCCACCACGCTCTGGTACGGACCCGAGGCCTCCTGACACCGCCCACCGCCCGTGCGCCGTCACCCGACGAGGAGACCTGCTCCGTGAGCGACCCCCGTACCCCCTCCGCCCTCACCGACGACGAACTCGCCGCGCTCGACGCGCACTGGCGCGCGGCCAACTACCTCGCCGTCGGCCAGATCTACCTGATGGCCAACCCCCTGCTGACCCGGCCCCTCGCCCCCGAGGACATCAAGCCCCGGCTGCTCGGCCACTGGGGCACCTCGCCGGGGCTCAACCTCGTCCACACCCACCTCAACCGCGTCATCAAGGCCCGCGACCTGAGCGCCCTGTGCGTCTGGGGGCCCGGGCACGGCGGGCCCGCCGTCCTCGCCAACTCCTGGCTGGAGGGCAGCTACTCCGCCACCTATCCCGGCATCGGCCGGGACGCCGAGGGCATGGGCGCGCTCTTCAAGCAGTTCTCGTTCCCCGGCGGCGTGCCCAGCCACGTCGCCCCCGAGACCCCCGGCTCCATCCACGAGGGCGGCGAACTCGGCTACGCCCTCGCCCACGCCTACGGGGCCGCCTTCGACCACCCGGGGCTGCTCGTGGCCTGCGTGGTCGGCGACGGCGAGGCCGAGACGGGGCCGCTCGCCGCGTCCTGGCACGCCGACAAGTTCCTCGACCCGGTCCACGACGGGGCCGTCCTGCCCATCCTCCACCTCAACGGCTACAAGATCGCCAACCCGACGGTCCTCGCCCGCATCCCCGAGGAGGAGCTGGACCAACTGCTGCGCGGCTACGGGCACGACCCCCTGTTCGTCACCGGCGACGACCCGGCCGCCGTCCACCGGGCCCTGGCCGCCGCCATGGACACCGCCCTGGACCGCATCGGCGCGTACCAGCGGGCGGCCCGCGAGGACGGCGTGACCGAGCGCCCCTGCTGGCCCATGATCGTGCTGCGCACCCCCAAGGGCTGGACCGGGCCCGAAGAGGTCGACGGCCTCCCCGTCGAGAACACCTGGCGCTCCCACCAGGTCCCGCTCTCCGGCGTCCGCGACAACCCGGAGCATCTGCGGCAACTGGAAGCCTGGCTGCGCTCCTACCGGCCCGCCGAACTCTTCGACACCGAGGGCCGCCCCACAGAACAGGTCCTCGCCTGTGTGCCCGAGGGGGACGCCCGCCTCGGCTCCACCCCGTACGCCAACGGCGGGCTGCTCCTGCGCGACCTGCCGCTGCCCGACCTCGCCGACCACGCCGTACGGGTCGACAAGCCCGGCACCGCGCTCCACGAGCCGACCAAGGTGCTCGGCGGCCTCCTGGAAAGCGTCATGGCCGCCACCGCGGA
This sequence comes from Streptomyces sp. NPDC058375, assembly GCF_042723425.1. Lineage (NCBI taxonomy): Bacteria > Bacillati > Actinomycetota > Actinomycetes > Kitasatosporales > Streptomycetaceae > Streptomyces > Streptomyces sp. NPDC058375. The sequence goes on from NZ_JBHXJG010000073.1 coordinate 13,744, forward strand.
CCGCAGGGACTTCCGGGTCGTCGGCCCCGACGAGACCGCCTCCAACCGGCTGGACGCCCTCTACCGGGCCACCGGCAAGGCCTGGCAGGCAGGCGTCCTGACCACCGACGAACACCTCGCCCACGACGGCCGGGTGATGGAGGTGCTCTCCGAACACCTCTGCCAGGGCTGGCTGGAGGGCTACCTCCTCACCGGACGGCACGGGCTCTTCTCCAGTTACGAGGCGTTCGCCCACATCGTCGACTCGATGGTCAACCAGCACATCAAATGGCTGCGTACCTCACGCCGGCTGCCCTGGCGGCGGCCCATCGCCTCGCTCAACTACCTGCTGACCTCGCACGTCTGGCGCCAGGACCACAACGGCTTCTCGCACCAGGACCCCGGCTTCGTCGACCACATCCTCAACAAGAGCCCCGAGGTCGTCCGCGTCTACCTCCCGCCGGACGCCAACACCCTGCTGTCCGTGGCCGACCACGCGCTGCGCAGCCGGGACTACGTCAACGTGATCGTCGCCGGGAAGCAGCCCACCCTCGACTGGCTCACCCTGGAGGAGGCCCGCGCCCACTGCGCCCGCGGGGCCGGAGCCTGGGAGTGGGCCGGGACCGAGGACGGCAGCCGGGAACCGGACGTGGTCCTCGCCTGCGCCGGGGACGTGCCCACCCAGGAGACCCTGGCCGCGGCCGACCTGATCCGCCGCCACCTGCCGGAGCTGGCCGTACGCGTGGTCAACGTCGTCGACATCGCCCGGCTGATGCCCGACACGGAACACCCGCACGGCATGCCGGACTCCGAGTACGACGCCCTGTTCACCCGCGACAAGCCGGTGATCTTCGCCTACCACGGCTATCCGTGGCTGATCCACCGGCTCGCCTACCGCCGCGACGGCCACCCCCACCTCCATGTGCGCGGCTACAAGGAGGAAGGCACCACGACCACGCCGTTCGACATGGTCGTCCGCAACGACCTCGACCGCTACCGGCTGGTCATGGACGTCATCGACCGGGTGCCCGGCCTCGGCGTCCGCGCCGTCGCCGTACGCCAGGAGATGGCGGACGTCCGCAGCCGCCACCACGACTGGATCCGCGAGCACGGCACGGACCTGCCGGAGGTCGTCGACTGGACGTGGGGTGGCTGACGGCGGCGTTCGCCAGGGCCCGTACGGGCCGATGGAGGCGATGCGCGATCATGGGCGGCGACCCTGCCAGGTTGGAGAGAGGCTGCCATGAAGCTGCGCTGCGCCGTGATCGAGGACTTCCAGTCCGTGGCCACCACCGTCGTCGACTGGTCGGCCGTCACCGAGGACGTCGAGGTGGTGTCGTTCACCGAGCACCTCGCCAGCGACGACGAAGCGGCCGCCGCTCTGGACGCCTTCGACATCGTGGTGACCCTGCGCGAGCGGGTGCCGTTCCCGGCGGAGTTGTTCGCCCGGCTGCCCCGGCTGCGGCTGCTCGTCGCCTCCGGCATGCGTAACTCCGCCATCGACTTCGACGCCGCGCGGCGGCACGACGTCGTCGTCTGCGGCACCGCCAGCTCCTCCACCCCGCCCGTCGAACTCACCTGGGCCCTGCTGCTGGGCCTGGCGCGCGGCATCGTCCCCGAGTCCCAGGCCCTGCGCACGGGCGGGCCCTGGCAGTCCACTCTCGGGGCCGACCTGCACGGCCGGACGCTCGGTCTGCTGGGGCTCGGGAAGATCGGCGGCCGGGTGGCGCAGGTGGGCCTGGCCTTCGGCATGGACGTGGTGGCCTGGAGCCAGAACCTGACGAAGGAACGTACCGACGAGGTCGGTGTGACCCTGGCCGCCTCCAAGGAAGAACTGCTGACCGACAGCGACTTCGTCTCCGTCCACCTGGCGCTCGGCGAACGGACCCGGGGGCTGATCGGCGCGGCCGAACTCGCCCGGATGCGCTCGACCGCGTACCTGATCAACACCTCCAGGGCGGCCGTCGTCGACACGGACGCGCTCCTCGCCGCCCTGCGCGCGCGCACCATCGCCGGGGCGGCGACCGATGTGTTCGACATCGAGCCGCTGCCCGCCGACGACCCGGTGCGCACGGCCCCGCGTCTGCTGGCCACCCCGCACCTGGGCTATGTGTCGCGCGCCAACTACGAGACGTACTACGGCCAGGCCGTGGAGAACATCAGGGCGTTCCTCGACGGGCAGCCCGTCCGCCGCCTGGGCTGACGGGCAGGCCCCGTGGGCGGTTTTGGTCAGTAGCGCAGGGCCGCCGCGATCCGGCCGTGCTCCGCCAGCGAGTCGTCCTCGACGAAGACCACATCGGCGCCGCTGTCCAGCGCCGATTCGACGAGTTCGTCGACGATGTCCTCGCGGACCGTGCCGTCCGCGCTCTGCGTGGTCCCCTCGGGCACCGGCTCCAGGTGCTCGGCGGTCACCTGCACGGCCGCCTGGAAGTGTTCCTCCACCGCGACCAGCCCCGCCCGGCCCTCCCGGACGGCCGCCCACACCTCGTCGAGGCCGCCGGCGAAGGAGTGCGCGCTGCGGGCGTTGTCGAGCCGGGTCTCCACCTCCGCCACCGCCTGGCGCGCGCCCTCCTCCAGGGCGGGCCGCAGTTCCCTGAGGACCTCGGCGGGCGGCAGGTCGGCCGGCGCACCCTTGGTGACCCGGCCGGTCGCGGACCGGGAGCTCTCGCCGACCTCGTCCAGCAGGGCGAGAGCGGGGGCCAGGCCCAGCAGGTACAGCGGACGCGGATCGTCGGCGAGCACCGTGCGCAGCTTCTCGTCGGCGTCGCGGAAGAAGTTGCGGGTCTCCTCGTCGGAGAAGGTGCTCGGGGTGTCCCCGATGCGCTCCTCGCGCTGCGGGTTCGGCGGCTCCTTCGGCGCGGTCAGCGGGAAGCCGCCGGTCTTCTCCGGCCGGATGCCGTCGCCGGTCCCGATCCACAGCGTGGCGTGGTCGGCGGCGATGGTCAGCGCCCGGAACGGCCGCGTCTGGGCCTTGGCCGCGACGAGGTTGCGGGTGAGGAAGGTGTCGCTGAGCACCACCCGTTCGGGTGCGGTGCGCGGAAGTTGCCAGATCCAGTAGGCGTCGGTGGTGACCAGGAGCACCAGGGAGTCCAGCGCCCCGCGCGGGTCCACCTCTTCCGCCGCCCGCTCCACCTGGGCCCGGAGAGCGGCCGCCACCTCGCGGCTGACCTGCGGGTCGGCGTCGAGGCGGTGTCCGGCCTCGGCCACCAGGTTCCGCAGCCGGACCGGGTCCTGGGCGTTGTCCGGAGCCTTGCGGTGGGTCGGCATGGTCAGGGACAGGGCCGGATAGGGCCGGGTCGCCCGCAGCTCCCGCAACAGGTCGGCGGTCAGGGCGTCCGTATCCATCGTTCCCTCCCGGGACTCGAACCCGCTCCCGTATGAAGCGGATACTTCGACGAGTCAATTCATACCTTTTGATCCTAATATGGGCGAGTTGTTGCTCTGGAGTGCGGGAGGGTGCGCGATGTCCACGCTCACGGTGTGGAAGTTCAGGACGGCCGAGGGCGCGGAGAGCGTCGAGGAGGCGCTGAAATCCCTTCAGAAGGAAGGGCTGATCAAGATACTCGACGCTGCCGTGGTCAGCTGGCCCGCCGACCGGGCCAAGCCGCGCACGAAACAGCTCCTCAACCTCGTCGGCGTCGGGGCCCTCAGTGGCACCTTCTGGGGCATGCTCTTCGGGCTGATCTTCCTCATGCCGCTGCTGGGCGCGGCCATCGGGGCAGCCGCCGGAGCGGTCGGCGGGAAGCTCGCGGACGTCGGCATCGACGACGACTTCATCGCCGAGGTCAAGGAGAAGGTGACGCCCGGAACCTCCGCGCTGTTCCTGCTGACCATGAACGAGGTGCCCGAGCGGATCGGCGCTCAGCTGCCCGGCGACGGCGCCGAACTCCTCCACAGCAACCTCGACACCGAGCGCGAGGCGAAACTCCGCGACATCTTCGGCGACGACACGGCGTGACCCACGCGCCTCCCCCTTGTCCCCCCTTCCTCACCCGGATCCCCCTCTTGGATTGGACGGACCGTCCGTGAAAGCGAACCTCCCCGCGCGCCGGGCCCGCGCCGCGCGCGCCCTCGCCCCCGCCGCGATCGCGGCCCTGCTGCTCGCCGGCACGACGGCCTGCGACTCCGACACCAGCAGCGAGGGCACTGACCGGGGCGTCCACACGCTCACGCCCGAGCCGGCCGAATCGCCGTCCGAGTCCGCGAGCCCGCGCACCCAGGAGAGCTTCGCCGCCTCGGTCTCCGCCGAGTCCGAACGCGTACGGCAGGAGGCGGCGAAGCGGCTGGACGAGGTGGAGGGCCGGGGCAACGCCGTCGCCGACGTCTCGGTCAACGGGCTGCCGCTCACCGCGTCCGAGGAGGTCCGCAGCGCGCTCGTCCGGGTCACCAACCCCACCGACGAGGCCGCGTTCTTCGCCGTGAAGGTGGAGTTCGTCGACGCCGAGGACAAGGTCCTGGACACCGTCGTCGTCGGCGTCGAGGACGCGCCGCCGGACCGCACGGTCGACGTCCAGGCCAACAGCCGCAAGGCCGCCGGGGTGAAGACCTTCCCCCGGGTCGCGCAGGCCGAGCGCGGCTGAGGGGGCGGGGCCATGAGCGCCGCCGACGCGGTGACCGACTCGCTGGAGAACCTGCGCGCCCGGTTCGTCGACGTACGGGAGGGGAAGCCGGCCGACTACATCCCCCAGCTGGCCCTCGCCGACCCGGACGTCTTCGGTCTCGCGCTGGTCAGCATGGACGGGCACCGCTACAGCGCGGGCGAGGCCGAGGCCCCCTTCACCCTCCAGTCCGTCTCCAAACCGTTCATCTACGCCCTCGCGCTGTCCCTTCTCGGTCTCGACGAGGTGAGCCGGTGGGTGGGCGCCGAGCCGAGCGGCGAGGCGTTCAACGCCATCAGCCTCGAACCCGACACCGGCCGCCCCGCCAACGCCATGGTCAACGCCGGTGCGATCGTCACCACCGCCCTGATCCCCGACGCCCCCGGCGAGAGCGCCTTCGACCGGATCCTGCGCTGCCTCGGCCGGTTCGCCGGGCGTGAACTGGACGTCGACGAAGAGGTGTTCAGCTCCGAGTCCGTGACCGGGGACCGCAACCGGGCGCTGGCGTATCTGATCCGCTCCACCGGCACCATGCCCGTCGACCCGGTCCTGGCGGTCGACCGCTACTTCCGCCAGTGCGCGATCCGGGTCACCGCCCTGGACCTCGCCACGATGGCCGCGACGCTCGCCTACGGCGGCGTGAACCCGGTCACCCGCGAGAGCGTCGTCTCCGCCGAGGTCGCCGCCCGGGTCCTCGCCGTCATGGCGACCTGCGGCATGTACGACGGCTCCGGCGAATGGCTGCTGCGCGTCGGGCTGCCCGCCAAGAGCGGGGTGTCCGGCGGACTCATCGCGGTGGGTCCGGCCCGTTTCGGGGTCGCCACGTACAGCCCGCCGCTCGACGCCACCGGCGGTTCGGTACGCGGCCACGCAGCGCTGGAGACGATGTCGCAGCGCTACGGGCTCCACCTCATGCTCAACCCCGCGCTCCCGGGCTCCACCGTCACCCTCGTCACGACGGCGGACGACCTGCCGTCGGCGCCCTCGGCCGAGCACGAACGGGTCCTGCACGAGCAGGTCGGCGTCGTCGTCGCCCAGGGGTCCATCGACTTCACGGCCGCCGAACGCGTGCTGTACGCCCTGGACGAGTCGGGGCCGGACGGCGGCTCGGTCGTCCTCGACCTGCACGACGTCACGTCCGTCGACTCCGTGGGCCTGGCCATGCTGCACACCGGCCTCGCGCGTCTCGTCTCCGACGGGCGGCGCGCGGCGGTCGTCGACCCCCGCGATCTGCTGGGGCCGTCCGACCTCCTGCGGGAGAGGACGGGCCAGGACCTGCCGCGCTACACCACCCGCGAGGGCGCCGTCGAAGGCTGCGCGAAGGCCCTGGCCAAAGAGGGCTGAGCCGGGACCGCCGAGGGGCCCGGACCGCCGGGCGGGTCGGGGCTACCAGATGGACCCGACCCACTCGGGGTGGTCGATGAACGGGTTCCGGTTGTGCTGGAACTGCTCGAATATGACGTCGTTGCGGCGCTTCTCGAAGGTGTCCGGCGGGTCCTCCTGGCTCCACTGCTTCAGGACGGACAGCTTGCCCATCTTCGGCGCGGATCCGTTGTCCACCTGGTCGTTGGGTTCGAGGTCGGCGAAGGAGTCGGTGCCCTCGTACCGCACGGCCATGTAGAGGATCATGCGGGCGACGTCGCCCTTGACCTCGTCGCGCGGCTCGAAGGAGTCGCCGTCGGTGAAGTTGCCCGGTGCGTCGCCCAGTTCGCTCCCGCCGTTGTCGAAGTCCTTGTTGCCCCGCGTGGAGTTGACCTGGACGTCCTCGGGCCGCAGGTGGTGGACGTCGGTGCCCGGACCCGTCGACGTACCGAAGTCGCCGTGCGACTTGGCCCAGACGTGCTCCCGGTTCCACTGGCCCGAGTTGCCGCCGTTGTCGTTCTTGGACTGGGAGCGCCCGGTGTACAGCAGGACGACGTTGGAGGAGTCGGCGGGATCTTCGTCGGTCGCCTTGAGGGCGTCCCACACCTGGTCGTAGGAGAGTTTGGTCTGTTCGCTGATGATCGTGTGCAGGGCGGCTTTCAGCTCGGCGCCGGTCTTGCCGAGCGCGTCCTGGTAGTACGTGTCGTCGAGGGCGGCGGCGCTGGCGGTGTACCGGCCGGGCGAGGAGTCGGCGGGGGCCGCGGCCGCGGTGCCGGCGAGCACGGTGACGGCGGCCACCGCGGCCAGCAGCGGACGCGCGTAGAACGAGTGACGACGGGACATGTGGGGTGTCCTCTCCGAAACGCGGGCGTCGCGCGAGGTCCTGGGTGGGGATGCTCGCGCGGCGGCCGTGCGGTAGGTGGTCAGCGGGAGCCTTCCACACGCACCGTGCCCCACGTGTGAACACTCTGTACCTATCATGTGCAGGTCAAGAATGGGGCTGTCGGAATCGTCGCGGACGGCCGTCCGCCCCCCGGCGGTCCACAGTCTCCGGGGGGCGGACAGGGCGTCGGGCCCGGGTGCTATCCGGCCGCCCAGTCGCGCAGGGCCCCGACCGAGGCGAAGTCGGCCACGTTCTTGTCGAGCGGATCGTCGGTGTACTGGTGGATGCGCCAGTCCGCCTCGATACGGGGCTTGCCCGCGGAGACGTAGTCGGCGATCCACAGCCCGTCGCCCGCGTAGCCGGTGGTGTCGTGGTTGAGCCAGAAAGAGCGGTTGCAGTACAGCAGGACCCGGTGATCGGGCCGCTCCTCCTTCACCGCGCGGATGAACCGGTCCTTGTCCGCGTTGCTCGCCCGCGTCCCGCCACCGGTCTGCTCCCAGTCGACCGCGAGCAGATCACCCGCCTTCTCGGGGGTCTTGCTCAGGAAGTACGCCACCTGGTCCGCCACGTCCCCCGGCCAGAGGAAGTGGTAGAACCCGACGACGCACTCGGCGTCCCTGGCCCGCTTCACCTGCGCGTCCAGGCGCGGATTGACATAGGTGCGGCCTTCGGTGGACTTGATGAGGACGAAGTCGAGACCGTCCGTGTCGTAGGAGGGCTGGTAGGCGCTGACGTCGACACCGTGGAGCATGGGCACCGCCTCGGAGAATGGGGCTACGGACTTCCCTCTCCTGCCCACTCCCCGGGCCCGCCAAGGGCTGATTCACCCTCCCGGGTAGCGGGCCGCGCGCTCATCGGATGCGGCCGGGTCCGCGGGGGGTGAGAATTGCCGCAAGGACGAGGAGGCGGCATGAGCGAAGAGTCCGAATCCGTATCCGAGGCCGTGTCCGGCCCGGGGGGCGTCACCCCCGACCGGCTCCTGCACACGGGCGCGAGCGACCGCCCGAGCGCGGAGGACCTGGTGCTCGCCTCCGGGCGGGACGTGACGCCGGAGACCCTGGAATGGGCCCGGCGCAAGCTGGCCGCCGAGGGGCGGTCGGCCATCGACAGACAACTGCCCTGACCGCCCCGCGGGGTCGGCGGGAGCACCCGGCGGGCGGGTACGCGAAGCCGTACGCCGAGGTGAACGCGGCCGAGGGGCCGGGAGCCGTGTGGGGCGCCCCCGGTCCCCTCGGCTAGCCTGAGTGACATATGAACCGTTTGACGACCTCACAGGGCGCTTTCGAGCTCGCCCGCTTCCCCGAGCACCCGCGCGACCCCTTCCGGGCGTGGGACGCCGCCGACGAATACCTGCTCCGGCAGCTGACGGACCCCGAGACGGGCCCGGTCGACCTCTCGGGGACGGTCGCCGTCGTGGGGGACCGGTGGGGAGCGCTCGCCACCGCGCTGGCCGCACACCGGCCCGTCCAGATCAGCGACTCCTACCTGGCCCGGCGCGCCACCCTCGCCAACCTTGCCCGCAACGGCATCGACCAGGACGCGGTACGGCTGCTGTCCTCCCGCGACACCCCGCCGGACCGGATCGACGTCCTGATCGTCCGGGTGCCCAAATCCCTGGCGTTCCTGGAGGACCAGCTCCACCGGCTCGCCCCCGCCGTCCACGCCGGCACCGTGGTCATCGGCACCGGGATGGTCAAGGAGATCCACACCTCCACGCTCAAGCTCTTCGAGCGGATCATCGGCCCGACCCGCACGTCCCTCGCGGTGCGCAAGGCGCGGCTCATCTTCTCCACCCCGGACCCCGCGCTGCCGCGTACGCCGAGCCCGTGGCCGTACCGCTACGAGCTGCCCGCCGACGTGGGCCCCGTCTCGGGTCTGACCACCGTCAACCACGCGGGGATCTTCTGCGCCGAGCGCCTCGACATCGGCACCCGCTTCTTCCTGAAGCACCTGCCCACCCGCGGCGGCACGGTCCGGGTCGTCGACCTGGGCTGCGGCAACGGCGTCCTCGGACTCTCCGCCGCCCGCGCCAACCCCGAGGCGCACGTCACGTTCGTCGACGAGTCCTACGGGGCGGTCGCCTCCGCCGAGGAGACCTTCCGGGCCGGAGCTCCGGACGGCGCGAAGGCCGACTTCCTGGTCGGCGACGGGCTCGGCGACCTCGAACCGGGCAGCGTCGACCTGGTGCTCAACAACCCGCCGTTCCACTCCCACATGGCGACCACCGACGCCACCGCCCGCACGATGTTCGCCGGCGCGCGCACCGCGCTGCGGCAGGGCGGCGAGCTCTGGGTGGTGGGCAACCGGCACCTCTCGTACCACACCCACCTGCGCCGGATCTTCGGGAACTGCACCACGGTCGCGGGTGACCCGAAGTTCGTGGTCCTGCGCGCCGTCAAGCGCTGAGACCCGGGGAGTACCAGGCCCTTCCAGATTCTTGCAACAGGTTCTACTGTGTGCGCCGCCGCACACGGACGACGCCGAAGCGAGACTCTGGAGGGGCCGTGCACCTCGAATACACGCCTGAGCAGCAGCGGTTGCGTACCGAACTGCGTACCTACTTCGCGGCCCTGGTGCCCGACAACGCCTACGCCCGCTACGCGGAGCCCGCCGCCCAGAGGCGCTTCTACCGCGAGACGGTCCGCAGGCTCGGCGCCGACGGCTGGCTGGGGGTCGGCTGGCCGAAGGAGTACGGCGGCCGGGGGCTGACCCCGATGGAACAGTTCATCTTCTTCGACGAGGCCGCCCAGGCCGGCGTACCGCTGCCGCTGATGGCCCTGAACACCGTCGGGCCCACGATCATGCAGTTCGGCACCGATGAGCAGAAGGCCCACTTCCTGCCCGGAATCCTGGCCGGGGAGATCGACTTCGCGATCGGCTACAGCGAACCGGACGCGGGCACCGACCTCGCCGCCCTCAAGACCCGCGCGGTCCGCGAGGGCGACACGTACGTCGTCGACGGCCAGAAGATCTGGACCACCCACGGCGACACGGCCGACTGGGTCTGGCTCGCCGTGCGCACCGACCCCGACGCCCCGCCCCACAAGGGCATCACCATGCTCCTGGTCCCCACGGGCGACCCGGGCTACTCCTGCACCCTGATCAACACCCTCGCCTCGCACGACACCACCGCCAGCTACTACGAGAACATCCGCGTCCCTGTCTCCCGCCGCGTCGGCGAGGAGAACAAGGGCTGGAGGCTCATCACCAACCAGCTCAACCACGAACGCGTCACCCTCGCCGCCCACGGCACGATGGCGGTCCGCGCCCTGCACAACGTCCAGCGCTGGTCCGCCGACACCAAGCTCGCCGACGGCCGCCGGGTCATCGACCTCGGCTGGGTCCGCGCCCTGCTCGCCCGCACCCACACCCGGCTCGACGCGATGAAACTCCTCAACTGGCAGATGGTCGCAGCCCTCCAGGACGGCATCCTCACCCCTCAGGACGCCTCCGCCGTCAAGGTCTACGGCTCCGAGGCCCGCCGGGACGCCTACGCCTGGCTGATGGAGATCGTCGGCTCCGCGGGCGCGCTGAAGGAGGGCTCGGCCGGCGCGGTGCTCCACGGCGAACTGGAACGTGGCTACCGCTCGGCCGTGATCTTCACCTTCGGCGGCGGCAACAACGAGATCCAGCGGGAGATCATCTCGTGGATCGGGCTGGGGATGCCGCGCGTGCGGCGGTGAGCGGACTTCCGGTCCAAAGGTCCCGGGCTGCGCCGGCCCGGCGATGTTGTCATCACGCACGTGCGGACGCGTATTTGTGGGGTAGGCGGAAGGCATACCCCAAGGAGGAATCATGCCCGGACTGATCGCCCGCCTCACGCGGTTCACCCGCAGCCCCCAAGGCCGTCGAACCATCGAGTCGGCCCGACGCGCCGCAGCCGACCCGCGCAAGCGCGCCCAGGCCCGCAGCCTCCTCGGCCGGCTGCGTGGACGCCGGTCGATGTAGAGGTACGCCGCACTCTCGAACGATCAGTCAGGGCCGGGACTCCGCCGCCGGGCAGCCGCCGGCCTCGATGCGACGCTCGCGGCACTGCGCGGGCGCTGAACCGCGAGCAGGACGACGCACCGGCGGACTTCCCCCGCTGCGGCCGCTCCCGGTCCTGGTTAGCGTGAGCCGTGGGGGACGTACGTCGATCAGTGAGGAGCCCCGCGATGCCCTCAGCACCGCATCCGGCCACCGGCGACCTGGGCCGGCGCATCCTGGCACGCCGTCTGCAACTCGGTCTGTCCCGGCAGGACGTAGCTCTGCGGGCAGGCGCCGCACCCGGCTACATCGAGTACGTGGAGGAGCGGTCCGCCACGGTGGGCGTCGGCTTCCTGCTCCGGCTGGCCGACGCGCTGGAGACCACCGTTCAGGAGCTGTCGGGAGGCGCCGTCGACCTGCCGCGGGGCGCGGGCCGGGGCGCCCGACGAGCCCGGATGGTCGAACTCGACGAGGCCATGTGCTGGACGCTGCTGGGCGACCACGGTGTGGGGCGGGTGGCCCTGGCCCAAGGCGACGGGCCGGTCGTCCTGCCGGTGAACTACCAGGTGAGCGACGGCGAGGTGTTGTTCAGCACGGCGAAGGACTCCCCGTTGGCCACCGCCGCCGACACGGAGATCGCTTGCGAGGCCGACCACATCGACGATGCCTTCAGCAAGGGCTGGAGCGTGCTGCTCGTGGGAACCGTACGCGCCGTGACCGACGAGGAGGCCGCACGGCGGCTGAGGGAGGCGGCGTACTCGACCCCGTGGGCGGGGGCGGAGCGTGACCACGTCATGGTCCTCGCGCCCCGCCGGATCACCGGGCGGAAGATCGTCGTTCCCGACGCACCGGGCGACACCGACTGATCCGGGGCCCCGGGCCGAGACGACGGGGGACGACGGCCACCGGCGCCGCTCCCAGGAGGAGCCATGACCAGCACCGCCCCCGGCCCCGCCGGACTCGGAGCCGTCACCGTCGGTGTGGACGCCCCGGCCCCGGCGCGGGCGACCGCCACGAGCGGCCTCAGCCCCGGCAACCGTTTGTGACCAGGGGCCGTAGTCCATGTACGCTGTTGCCTCATCCACGGGTGCGTAGCTCAGGGGT
>NZ_JBHXJG010000073.1:25645-29181 GCF_042723425.1 Streptomyces sp. NPDC058375
CGTGCCCACGGGCGCGGAGGGTGGCCTCGAAGTCCTCGGCCCGGGCGAGCTGGACGCGAAGCTTCTCGACCTGCTCGGCGGCGGCCTGCTGATAGGCGCGGACCCGGGCCAGCAGCGCCTCGCGCCGTTCTGCGTCGAGCGGGTCGTCCCCGTCGAGCCGGTCGGTGGCGTCGAGCAGCTCGCGCATCTGGTCCAGGGTGAAGCCGAGCGGCTTCATCCTGCGGATGACCATGAGGCGGGCGACGTCGGTCTCGGTGTAGAGGCGGAAGCCGCCCCGGGACCGGGCGGAGGGGACGACGAGGCCGGTCTCCTCGTAGTGGCGGATGGTGCGCAGGGAGAGCTCGGTCCGTGCGGCGACCTCGCCGATCTGCATGTGCTTGCCGTCCACGCCCGTGCCTCTGGCCTCTCTCGTTCCCGGAAGGTTTCCGTCGGCCCACGGAGCTGTAGGCCCACGGAGCCTTAGTTCCACGGAGTCGTAGGCCCACGGAGCCTCAGTTCCACGGAGTCGTAGGCCCACGGAGCCGTGGACCTCCGGGTCCATGCCGATCGACGTCGATCTCTACTCTAACGTTAGGGTAGAGTCGCCGGAGGCGAGGTGGCGTACCGCTGCCCGTGTTGCGTCCGTGTTCCCGTGATGCCGTGCTCGGGGCCGATGGCGCCCCCGGTGAATGTTCGATTGTCGCAGGAGATGTGCGTGCGCGAGCCCAGGATGCCCGGCGCCGCCCCCTGCCCGCCGTGACGCATCGCCCCCGGACGTGATCCCGGCCGCGCCGCAGCGCGGTTCCGGCCCGTCCGGCTTCCGCTCTTCCGGCTCCGCGCTCACGGAGCCGTCCGCGGGGCCGCCCGGCCCCCCGCCACCTCCGCGCACCCGCCTGCTGACCGAGTGCGCCCTAGCCCGACAGGTCCCCTCCCTTGCCCTCCGCTTCCCCCGTCGTCTCCGTACCGTCCCCGCTCGCGCGCCTGCGCGGCCTGAAACCCGACTGGCTGTCCGACCCGAAGGTCTGGCGTACCGAGGTGCTGGCCGGCCTGGTCGTCGCGCTGGCCCTGATTCCCGAGGCGATCTCGTTCTCGGTCATCGCGGGCGTCGACCCGGCGCTCGGTCTGTTCGCCTCCTTCACCATGGCCGTGACGATCGCGATCGTCGGCGGGCGCCGGGCGATGATCTCGGCCGCCACCGGTGCGGTGGCGCTCGTCATCGCGCCCCTCAACCGGGAGCACGGCCTCGGGTATCTCATCGCCGCCGTCATTCTCGCCGGTGTCTTCCAGGTGGTCCTGGGGGCGCTGGGCGTGGCGAAGCTGATGCGGTTCGTCCCGCGGTCGGTGATGGTCGGCTTCGTGAACTCCCTGGCCATCCTCATCTTCATGGCGCAGGTCCCCGAGATGTGGAACGTCCCCTGGGGGGTGTACCCGCTACTCGTCGGCGGCCTCGCGCTCATGGTGTTCTTCCCCAGGGTCACCACGGTGATCCCGGCCCCGCTCGTCTCCATCGTCATCCTCACCGTGATCACGGTCGGCGCCGCCATCGCTGTGCCGACCGTCGGGGACAAGGGCGCCCTGCCGTCCGCCCTGCCGGTGCCGGGCCTGCCCGACGTGCCGTTCACCCTCGACACGTTGACGACCATCGCCCCTTACGCGTTCGCGATGGCGCTGGTGGGCCTCATGGAGTCGCTGATGACCGCGAAGCTCGTCGACGACCTCACCGACACCCGCTCGAACAAGACCCGTGAGTCCGTGGGACAGGGCATCGCCAACATCGTCACCGGCTTCTTCGGCGGCATGGGCGGCTGCGCGATGATCGGCCAGACCATGATCAACGTGAAGGTGTCCGGCGCCCGCACCCGCCTCTCCACCTTCCTCGCCGGCGCGTTCCTGATGGTGCTGTGCATCGTCTTCGGACCGGTCGTCTCCGACATCCCCATGGCCGCGCTGGTCGCCGTCATGATCATGGTGTCCTTCGCGACCTTCGACTGGCACTCCCTCGCGCCCGGCACTCTCAAGCGCATGCCCGCCGGAGAGATCGCCGTCATGGTGATCACCGTCGCGTGCGTCGTGATCACGCACAACCTCGCGATCGGCGTCGTCGTCGGCTCGGTCACCGCCATGGCCATCTTCGCCAGGCGTGTGGCCCGCGTCGCGGACGTCACCGCCGTCACCGATCCCGACGGCGCCACCGTGGTCTACCGGGTCACCGGAGAGCTGTTCTTCGCCTCGGCCAACGAACTCGTCGGCCGGTTCGACTACGCCGGGGATCCCGACCGGGTGGTCATCGACCTGAGCGCGGCGCACATCTGGGACGCCTCCTCCGTCGCCGCGCTCGACACGATCGGGAGCAAGTACGCCCAGTGCGGCAAGGCCGTCGAGATCACCGGCCTCAACGAGCCCAGCGCCCACCTCCACGACCGGCTCACCGGCGAACTCGCCGCCGGGCACTGACCCCGGGGCCCGGGTGACGGCGCGTCCGGAACCCGACAGCCCGCCCCGCCGCGTACCCACGCGGCGCACCGGCCGCCATACTGGAAGGGCCGGGGAGAGCACAGACCAGCGGCGGGCGACACGGGGAACAACGGGGGCGGGAAGCGGCAGATGGCGGACACCAGGCTGATCCAGAGCCGGTACCGGCTGCTCGAACTGATCGGGCGCGGCGGCATGGGCGAGGTGTGGCGTGCCCTCGACGAGTCGCTGGGCCGTCAGGTCGCCGTCAAATGTCTCAAACCCATGGGGCCCCAGCACGACCAGGCGTTCACCCGCGTCCTGCGCGAACGCTTCCGGCGCGAGGCCCGGGTGGCCGCCTCCCTCCAGCACCGGGGCGTCACCGTCGTGCACGACTTCGGTGAGTACGAGGGCGTGCTCTACCTCGTCATGGAGCTGCTCGACGGGCAGAACCTGAGCCAGCTGCTGGAGGAGAACCAGCAGCACCCGCTGCCCGTCGACCATGTCGTCGACATCGCGGAGCAGGTCGCCGACGCCCTCGGCTACACCCACCGGCAGGGCATCGTCCACCGCGACCTCAAGCCCGCCAACATCATGCGGCTGACCGACGGCACGGTGAAGATCTGCGACTTCGGCATCGCGCGCCTAGGCCACGACATCGGCATGTCCTCCCGGCTCACCACCACCGGCCTCGCCATGGGCACCCCGCACTACATGTCGCCCGAGCAGATCAGCGGCAGAGAGGTCGACCACCGCAGCGACCTCTACTCGCTGGGCTGCGTCCTGTACGAAATCGCCACCGGCGTACCGCCGTTCGACCAGGAGGACGCCTGGGCCGTGCTCGTCGGACACCGCGACACCCCGCCCCAACCGCTGCGCACCCACCGCGCCGACCTGCCGGGCTTCTTCGACCGCGTCGTCCTCGACCTGCTCGCCAAGGCCCCCGAGGAGCGGCCCGTGGACGCGGGCGACCTGCGCCGCCGGATCGTTCTCGGCCGGACCGGCGAACAGCCCGCGCTCGGACCGGGGCCCCTCACGCACCCCGGTCCCGGGCTGCTGCCGGCCCCGCGCGAGAGGGCGCTGCCCGCCTGGACCCGGTCCATGAC
>NZ_JBHXJG010000074.1:0-29031 GCF_042723425.1 Streptomyces sp. NPDC058375
GTAGCCGGACCTCTGATCAGCGTCTCCGACGGACACCTCCCGGGCCCGGTGACACCACCCCCCAGGTCATCCCTTCGACAGGGGGCAACAGTCATACCGGACCCGGAGGCCAGCGGCCCCATTGCAGGACCACGAAAAACATAACGGGGCGGCTCCAGAGCGACCAGGTCGTCGCGGCCGGTCGGGTCAGGCCGTGGGGCCACCGCGGTGGAGGGCCTCCAGGGCGGCGAGGTCGTCGGCGGTCAGGCGCAGGGCTCCGGCGGCCACGTTGGCGGCCAGGTGGTCCGGGTTGCCGGTGCCGGGGATGGCGAGCACGTGGGGGCCGCGGTGCAGCGTCCAGGCCAGCCGGACCTGCGCCGTACTCACGCCGTGCGCGCGGGCGACGGTGAGCAGCGCACCGCCGTCGGCGTCCGGGGCGGCGCCCGCCTCGCGTCCGGTGCCCGCGATGGCGTAGAAGGGCACGAAGGCGATCCCCTGCTCACCGCAGGCCCGGAGGAACGCGTCCTGGTCCGGCGGAGACCCGATTCCGTACTTGTTCTGCACGCAGACCACCGGCGCGATGGCCCGGGCTTCGGCGAGCTGCGCGGGCCCGACGTTGGAGAGTCCGAGGTGCCGGATGAGCCCGGCCTCGCGCAGTTCGGCCAGCGCGCCGAACCGCTCGGGGACCGAATCGGCGCCCACGATGCGCAGGTTCACCACGTCGAGGTGGTCGCGGCCGAGCTGGCGGAGATTCTCCTCGACCTGCCCGCGCAGTTGCTCCGGGGTGGCGTGGGTCTGCCACTTCCCCGAGGGGTCGCGGCCCGGACCGACCTTGGTGGTGATGACCAGGTCGTCGGGGTAGGGGGCGAGGGCGCTGTTGATCAGTTCGTTGGCGGAGCGGAGCCGCGAGAAGTAGAACGCGGCGGTGTCGATGTGGTTCACGCCGAGTTCGCGGGCGCGGCGCAGCACCCGTATCGCACGGTCCCGGTCGCCGGGCACGGCATTGGCGTCGAACGCCTCGCCCTGCTGCGGCAGCCGCATCGTCCCGAAGCCGATCCGGTTGACCACGAGGTCGCCGAGGGTCCAGGTGCCCGATGCGGCGGCGGCGGTGATCGTCTCTGATGTCATGCCCGGATGATCTCCGGACGTCCGTGGCCCTGGCAATCGTTCAGCGGAAAGGGGGCCTTGAGGCCTGTCGGAGCTGCGGAGGCTGCCGGGGCTCCCGGGGCTGCGGGGCTGTCGGGAGGCGGAAGCCCCGGGCGTCGGCTGCCGCGTTCCGCTTCTCAGGTCAGAGGGCATCCGAGCGGGAGGACGCGTTCGGTCAGCCGGCCGGTGAGGTGCGTGTCGGTGACGTCCGCCTCCGCCAACCAGTCCGCCGCGGTCAGCCGGTCCACGAGCTCCCGCAGGTCGCCGGAGTCGACAGCGCACCAGGAGGACAGGGTCTCCACGGCGATGCCCTGCCCCTCGCGCCCCAGTCGTCCTTCGCCGTCGGCCCCGGTGGCCAGGGCCAGCGCGAGCAACCGTGCCTCGGCCTCGGTCTTGGCCTTGCGGAGCTTCTTCTCCCCGACGACCCGCTGGGCCCACCCGCTGAGTTTGGGGCGCATCTTCTTGCCGAACGTGAACGGGCCGGGGTCGTTGTCGTCGGGCGTCAGGGACGGCACGCTGATCCGGGTGGGGCTTTCCGGGCGGGAGGCGATCAGTTCCTCGACGGTTCCGGAGATGTCCAGCCAGCCGCACTCCAGCAGTTGTCCCACCAGATGCTCGGGATCCCGTAGGGGCAGCCCCTTGAGGTCCTGCCCGACGAGGTTGCCGACACCGGCGTGCGCGGTGCGCAGTGTCAGCATCACCATCAGCAGGCGGGCCTCGGCCTCCGCACCCGGCAGCGGCGCGTGGGCGGCTACGTGTGCGAGAACGGCTCGTGCGTGGTCCCACTGGGCCGGGGCGGTCAGCAGCCGTGCGACAGCGGGCCCTTCGCCGTCCGGAGCCTGGCCGATGCGGTGCAGATGCTGGAGGCGGGCGGTGGCGGCGGCCTGTTCGGCTCGCCGGGCGTCGAGGCGCAGCCCGGTATCGGCGGTGACTTCGGCCCAGGCGAAGAAGGCTTCCGCCTTGCGGGCGTGGAGGTCGGCGAGCACCGCGAGGTCGGGTTCGGGGCGCTGCTGATAGGCGCGGAAGAGTTCGCCGAGTTCGGTGAGTTCGTCCCGCAGCGCGACGGGCCGCAGGTCGTGCGGGACGAAGCGCTGAGCGATCCTCCCCCGCCGGGGGCGCTTCCGCACCGGCCTCGTGGACCGGGGAGCCGGCACCTGGCGCGGGACGGCGGTCGCGGGGGCGCTGTGCGAGAAGTGCGGGCCGACAGCCGACAGGGTCGCCGCGGGGGCTGGGGTGTCGGTGCGGACGGTGTCGGCGCGAACGGCGTCGGCCGGAGTCGGCCCCTCGGCGGCCGGAGCGGTGGCGACGATCTTCGCGGTGGGGTGGGCGGCCGCACAGCGCGAGCAGCACTCCATGACCTGCCACCATCGCCCTTCCCGGTCCGTGACGACGACCAGGACGACCGCTCCCCCGCACCTCCAGGGCGCGGGGCGCTCACGCGGTCCGGCGGGGCGGATGTGTGTGTGGCATTCCTCGGCCCGGCAGGCGCAGTGCGCCGAGGGACGGGGGGCCGCCCCCGCGCGCAGGTGGGCCTTCAGATGCGCGACCGCCGCCGTGCGGCCGGCGCCCGCGGAGGGCAGCACCTGCGCGGCGCAGGCGGGCCTGCTGCACGAGACGCGTACGTCCGCACGTCCACGGCCGACGGGATCCAGCCGCACCGTCCACCTGCGTCCCGTCACCCGTTCGTTCGTCGCGTGGGCCTCCACACCCATCACACCTTCCTCGACGACTGTTCGTATGCGCACCGCGGCACCTCACCTGATGAACGTGTCAGCGACGCGCGGCGTGTCACAGTCTGCTACGCCGGGCAGTCCGGATTCCGGCCCACAACACAAACGACGGTCCGCCGTTCGGGTGACGGGCGCGGCGAGGATGTGGCCGGTTTCCGATCATGGGGACGGCGGGGCGGTCCGAACCGATGGTGCCGGGGCGTCAGGCGGCAGGCCCCGGCCGCCCGGAAGCGTGGTCGGACGAGCCGCGGACGGGCCTGCGGGCCACCGCACAGGCCTCGTCGCCAGGACGCTCAGCGCGTCCGGTATGCGCTCGGTGAGCGCAATCACGCCCTCCGCCCGCACGACGACACGGCTCGCTGGACACCGTCCGTCCTCCACATACGCCCGCACCCGCCATCGCTGAGAGAGCGGCGGCGGGTGCGGTGTGGGGTGGGGTGGGGTGGGGTGGGGTGGGGTGGGGTGGGGAGTGGCCAGTCAGGACCCCTCTCCGCGCGGGAAGGACACCTCCACGCGGCGGTTCTTCTTCCGGCCCTCTTCGTTGCTGTTGCTGGCGATCGGGTACTGCTCGCCGTAGCCCCGGATCTCGTACGTGATCGTGGGGCCGAGCTCCTTCGACAGGACCCCGTGCACGGCGTCGGCCCGCTGCTTGGATAGGACGTCTCCGTGGGCCGAGGAGCCGAGGTTGTCGGTGAAGCCGAAGACGCGGACCTTGGTCGCGTTCTGCTTCTTGATCTCCTCGGCGATGGCGGCGATACGGGCGTTGGCCGCCGAGCCGAGCTTCGCGCTGTCCTTGCCGAAGAGGACTTCCGCCTGGAGCGCGAACTTGATGTCGGCGTTGCTGTCCTCGCGGCGTTCCTCGCCGCCGAGGTCTTCGACGACCTGGACGATGTCGAGGACCCGGCCGGGGGCGAGGGTGCCGCCCTCCGGCATCTTCAGGTCCGGGTCGTTCGGGTCGACGGGAACGGGTGGCTCCGACGTCGCCTCCGTACCGGGCGGGACGCTCGGCCCGTCGTCGGCGTACGAAGGCGAGGCCCCGAGTAGCGTGGTGCCGGCGATCAGTACGGCGACCGCGACGGCTTGCCCTACGTTGCGCGCGGCGCCGGCGCGCGTGGTGGTCTTCATGGCCGCACTCACCCAGAAATCTTCAGCGAGGTGGTGGCGAAGGTCGGAAGGTTGAAGTCGACCTCGGTCGTTCCCTGCGGCGGGGCGGGGAACTGCATAAAGACCGAGGCGGTCTCACCCGGTGCCAACGGGGCGATCGCCGTCGTGCACAAGCACCGGGCGTCGGTGTCCCGTAGAACGTAGTACCGCTTCTTGCCGACCTTGTCGACCAAGGTCGCACCGGCTACCGAGTTGGGATTCTTCCGGACAACCGATTGTTCCTGCCCACCCCAGCTGGCAGTGTTACGAGTCCCATCACCGCCGTTCTTGATCGACGCCTGCACGGTGACGAAGCCGCCCGCGTCACGCTTGACCTGGGTAACGACGAGTGTCAGCCCCTCCTCGCCCCGCGCCTCGGCCAATTTGGCATCCGGGTCCACGTTCTCCCCCGCCGCAGTGTCTTCCTGCTGCGACTCGCCCTTGTCCTCCGCGGACGGGCTGGCAGGGGCGGACGGTGTGCTGGAGCCCTCGGTCCTGGGCTCTTCGCCTCCGTCGTCGCCACAGCCGGCGAGCGCGAGGGCCAGGGCGGCCGTCACTGTGACAGCCGCCATCGCCCTTCTGGTCGTCGTGGTCCGCCGCATGCTCATGGTCCGATTCCTCTACTCGTCGTTCGCTTCGCTGTCACTGGTCGACCAACCGCACGTCGAAGAGAGTTCTGCTCACCGTCTCCCACAGGCCAGGAGTGATCTCGGCCGTTGTGATCTCGACTATCTCGCCGGACCGGCATGTGAAGACGAAGAGGTCCTGGACACCGTCGCTGTTGACGTCCACAGCCTTCGGATTAGGACAGTTGAACTCAATCAGCGCGGTGGCCTCGGCCTTGGCCTTCTTGTTCTCCGAACCGGGAATCACCGGCGAGTCCACCGGCTTGCGTCCCTCTACCTCGACCGTGATCCGGTCACGCAGATATCCGGGAGTCGGATAGCAAAGCTTCTCGTCCGCGTCGTTGGCGACGGCCAGTCGTTGCGCCTCGGCGCAGGGCGCGACGAAGGGCTTGTTGAGGAAGACGTCCAGCGTGTTGAGTGGCAGCGAGCTGAGGAATCCGGGCCCGAAATTGTCCCGCGCCTTCTGAGCGGCGGCCAGGGCGGCGGCGTCGGCGGCACCCTGGGATCCGTTGCGCAAGGCGGAAGCCTTGCCGACAGCGAAGAACGCCAACGCAAGGAAGAGCAGACCCGCCACCATCATGATGTAGATGGGGAAGGCCTGCCCTCGGTCCGACCGTGGCTGCTGGATCACTTCGAGGTGATGGAGGTCACCAGGCCGTCGATGCGACCGGAGATGTTCCCGCCGATCCCGGAGGCCGCGATCGCCCCGATGATCGCCACGACCACCAGGATGATCCCCAGGTACTCGAACGCCGTCTGCCCCCGGTCCTTCGCCGCGTACCGCTTCTGAAGGCGGCTGACGGCGGTGTTGGCCCAGCCGTTGACGCGGACGGCGGTCTTCAGGGTGATGTCCGACATGGTGTTCCCCTCCGGGTTCGGCCGACCGGTCGCCGGCCGACTCGCGCGTTTCTGCGGTGCCGCCCTCGTTACCGGCTTCCTCCTGGCCGGTGCCGCTGGCGACGTGAGAAACATAGGGGGGGACCTGCACTCCCACAGAGGGCCCGTGGGCCCATTCCCGGGCCCAAAAGGCCTTCTGGGTTCTCGCGTTGCCGGATCTCTCGGTCATGGCCGCCGCCCCGGGGTCCGGGGCGCGGTGCCCAGCCAGTGGGCGATGGCCTCGCTGCGGGTCGTGCTGTGGAGCTTCGTGAAGATGCGGTTGATGTGGTTCTTGACCGTCTTCTCACTGATGAAGCAGGTGGCGGCGATCTGCTGATTACTCATTCCGGACGCAATCAGGTCCATGACCTCCACCTCCCTCGAACTCAGCCCGTACTGCCGCCTGTTGGGGGTGGATACCGGCCCCCCGGATACCGAAGACTGTCCCACAACAGGTTGCAGTTGCGAAAGGCTTTCCGAAGGTTCGGCGGTGCGCGGCGGCGGTTGGGCCGGTGCCGTCGCCAGTGCCGAGCCCAGGCCCTCGGGGAGCGGGCCCCGCTGGGGCGGCGTGCCGTGGCGCATATGGGCCAGGAGGGCGTCCGCGGCGGTGACGGTGAAGTTGGCGCGGCCGTCCTTCGTGTCGCGTACCGCCTGGACCAGCTGGTTCGCCGTGAACTCGCCGTGCACCAGGTAGCCGCCCGCGCCCAGGCGCAAGGCCTCGTGGACTATCTCGCTCTCCCTGCTGTACGTCAGCATCAGCACGGGCGCGATGCCGACCAGGTGCGGCAGGGCCGAGATGCCGTCGACACCGGGCATACGGACGTCCAGCAGGACGACGTCCGGGCGGTGTTCGAGCGTCTTCTCGTACGCCTCCCGGCCGTCCGCCGCCTCCGCGACCACCTGGATGTCCGCTCGGCCGGAGAGCAGTACGCCCAGGCCCGCACGGACCACCGGGTTGTCGTCCGCGACCACCACCCGGAGGCGTTCGACGGTCGGGGCGGTGGGGCCCGGAGGGAAGGGAGACGGGGACGGGGACTGGATCGCTGCGTGCTGGGGCCCGGGGTGTTCGGCGGGGCCGGGGGCCGGGGTGAGCGGGATGTGCGACGGCGGGTGCTGGGGGGCGTGGTGGTGAGTTGCCGCCCCGTCGCGGTTCGGCGTGGGGAACACATCGTCCGGCATGCTGCGACCTCCTCTCAGGGTCGAGGGTTACGGATTACGGGTGGGGGTTGTGGCCCTCTCGGGCGGCGGGAGTTCGAGAAGCTGGTGCTGGTGCTGGTGCTGGTGCAGGCGGCGGCGCGGGCGTGGGGGCGGGGAAAGGTGTTGGCGCGGTGGCGCCTTCTGCCGTCGGGCTCTCCAGTGCCGCCAGCGGGAGCTCCACCCGTACCTCCGTCCCCTTCTCCGCCTTCCCCCGGCCGATCCTGATCCGGGCCCCGATCGAGGCAGCCCGCTCGACCATGCCGACCAGGCCGAAGTGGCCCGCCCGGCGCAGCCCTTCCAACGTGGTTCCGGCGGGCAGGCCGCGGCCGTCGTCGTACACGGTGACGCGGAGCATGTCGCCCTTCACGCCCGCCAGGACGATCAGGTATGTCGGGGACGCGTGACGGTGCGCGTTCTCCATGGCCTCCGAGGCGACCGTGAGGAGCTGGCGGGCCACCGCCTGCGGGACCGGTGGGACCGGGGTCTCCTCGGACAGGCGGCGGAACGTGGCCGTGATCGGGTGGCGGGCGGTGAAGTCCTGGGCTTGCGAAGCCAGTTCCGCGACCAGGTCCACGCCGGCCTCCAGGCCCTGTTCCCGGCGCAGGTCCGTGAGCAGTTCCCGGGACTCGGCGGCGGCCCGGCGGGCGGCTCGGGCGACCAGTTCCGCCTGGAGTTTCACGGTGGGCGGGTCCATGCGGTCCGCCGAGCAGGCCAGGCCGTCGGCGGCCAGCGCCAGGCCGTGCAGGGTCTTGGCGACCGAGTCGTGCATCTCCCGTGCCAGGCGTGTGCGTTCGCCCTCCACCGCCTCGTTCACCGCCAGCCGCGCCCGGGTCTCGGTGAGCGCCTGGGTGGCCGCCCCGAAGCGCAGGAGCAGGTTGCGCAGGGTGACCCCGACCGCCCCGGCGATCACGCAGAAGCCGGGGAGCAGGAGCGCCGTCGCCCCGCCCGCCTCCAGCTTCGGGACGCTGGCGTACACGCCGACGACGATGATCACCTGGAGCGCCGCGAAGACCGCCGCCCCGCGCCAGCCGTGGACCAGGCCCGCCAGCAGCGGGGTGCAGACGGTGACGTAGGCGAGGGTCGACTCGGGCGTGGCGGTGATCAGGAGGAGGGCGCCGAAGAACGCGTCGACGGCCAGCAGCCAGGGGTGGCGGAGGAGGACCGGGCCGAAGCGCTCCCAGTCCCGGAACAGGACGTACGAGCCCATGAAGGTGACCAGGATCGCCGAGCCGATGAACCAGGTGGGCAGGCCGGGGGCGGTGTGGCTGATGGCGTACGGAGTCGCTATCGCGATCATGGCCAGGCGGAAGCCGAAGACCTGGCGGCACATCGCCTGGAGTGCGTTGACCTGGATGGCGAAGGCCGGGCGGGCCGGGGTGCCGGTGTGGACGCGGGTCAGTTCCGCGGTCAGTCCGGGCTGCGCGCTGCCGAGTTGGTATGCCATGCGCCTGTCACCTCCGTCGCGTGTCCCGTGTCCGTCTCGTGTCCCGTAAGGCCTCCAGGTCTCCGTCCCCATCCCGTCCCTCGTTCATGTCACCCTCCCGTGAGCGACCCGAAGTCGACGTCGGCTCCGTACACGAATCCGACCGTGAGCAGAAGGAGCGTGCCGGGCAGCAGGAACGTGGTCACCGCGAACGTCGCCTTCGGGACCGCCCTGGCCGCCTTGCGGCGGGCGTTCTGCGCGTCGGTGCGGCGCATGTCGTTGGCGATCTGGATGAGCGTCTCGACGATCGGCGCGCCCAGCTCCTCGCCCTGCTGGAGCGTGGTGACGAACATGGCGACCTGTTCGGAGTCGTTGCGTCTGCGCAGTTCCTCGAAGGCCTGGCGGCGGCTGACACCCATGTCCATCTGGCGGAGCGTGATGCGCAGTTCGTCGGACCACGGGCCCTCGTACTTCTCCGCGACCCGGTCCAGCGCCTGCCGGAAGCCGAGCCCGGCCGAGACGACGACGGCCAGCACGTCGAGGAAGTCCGGCAGGGTGCGTTCGATGTGCTCGCGGCGGACCCGGATCGCCGACCAGATGCCCGCCTCCACCCAGAACAGGCCGAAGGCGATCATCAGGAGGGCGAGGAAGAGCTGGCCCCGGAGGAGCATGGAGAAGGCTCCGAGGAGGCCCAGCGCGCCGTAGACCGCGCGGCGGGCCGCGTAACGGTCGATGGTGAGGCCGCCGGGGTTGCCCGCCAGGTCGATCTGGCGGCGCTTCTTGTTGACGGCCTTGGGGCCCATCATCCGCAGGACCGCGGGGGCCCAGCGGATGCCGAGGCGGTCGATGCCGGAGCCGACCGTACTGGTGCGGGAGGAGCCGGACTCCAGGGCGACGGCCAGGTCGCCGGGGAGTTTGGCGTCGGCCCGGTACATGCGGATGCCGTGGATGGCCCCGTAGACGGCGAGTCCGACGACCAGGGCTAGCAGCAGGTCCATGCGGTTCTTCCCCTCAGCTCGTCAGACGTCGATACGGGACAGGCGGCGGATGACCACGAAGCCGATGGCGTACAGCACGATGGCCACGACCACCGCGGCCTGGCCGATGAAGGCCCCCGTCATCCGGTCCAGGGCTCCGGGCATGACCGCGTTCATCAGGAGCATCGCGCCGATGCCGAAGATGGGTACGGCGTAGGCGGTGACGGTGACCTGGGAGAGCTGGGTCTTGACCTCGCGGCGGGTCTCCTTGCGCTCCTCCAGGGTCTCGGTGAGGTTGCGCAGCGAGCTGACGACCGTACCGCCCGCCCGGTTGGAGAGGACCAAGGTGGTGACCAGGACTACGAGTTCGCGGGAGGGGAGCCGGTCGGTCAGTTCGCTCAGCGCGTCCTCCAGCGGTTCGCCCACGGCCAGGCGCCGTGCCACCCGGGCCAGTTCCTCGCCGGCCGGGTTCTCCATCTCCTCGGCGGCCATCGACAGTGAGGTACGCAGGGCCAGGCCCGCCTGGGTGGCGTTGGCGAGGATGCGGGAGAGCTCCGGGAGCTGGTTGATGAAGCGCTCGGTGCGCTTGATCCGCTGCCAGTTGAGGAACGCGTTGGTGCCCCAGAGGCCGATCAGGGCGGCGACCGGGCCGAAGAACGCGGCGAGCAAAGAGGAGGCGATCATCCACAGCCCGGCCATCGCGACGAGCGCGTAGACGAGGAACTCACCGGGGGTGATGTCCAGGCCGGTCGCGGCGAGCTTCAGCTCCAGCTTCCGGCCGAGCGCGGTGGCGCGCAGCCTGCGGTCGAGGCCCTTGAAGCGGCGGACGCGGCCCGTCTCGGGGATCTGGCCGACGTGCGAGAGCCGCTCGACGAGGGCGTCGCGGTCGGCCTTGCCGCCGGAGTAGGCGTACAGGCCCATCACGCCGAGCACGCAGCACAGCAGGGTGACGCCGACGGTGACCAGGGGGAGGTTGACGTTGTCCATGGCTCGGTACCTAGTTGGCCTCTCGGGTGGCGAGCTGTTCGGCGGACTGGGCGACGCCGAACGCCTGCGGAATGGGCTGGCTGGCCAGGTAGAGGCGCTCGGCGACCCTCCGGGGCAGCGGGAGGTACTGGAAGTCGCCGTGGATCCGGCCGTCGGGGGACATCGGCCGGGCGTTGAAGCGGGCGACCGTGACGATGCGGTACGGGTCGCGGCCGTGGCTGTCCAGGACGGCGATCTCGGTGACCTTCCTGGCGCCGTCGGCGTGCCGGGTGAGCTGGACGATCACGTCGACCGCGCTGTTGATCTGGTCGTGCAGCGCCTCGAACGGGATCTCGACCTCCGACATCGAGGCGAGCGTCTGGAGCCGCATCAGCGCGTCCTCGGCGCTGTTGGCGTGCACGGTCGCCAGCGAGCCGTCGTGACCGGTGGACATCGCCTGGAGCATGTCGAGCGACTCGCCGCCTCGGACCTCACCGACGACGATCCGGTCGGGGCGCATACGCAGCGAGTTGCGGACCAGGTCGCGGATGGTGATCTGGCCCTTGCCCTCGACGTTCGCCGGGCGGGACTCCAGCCGGATCACATGGCTCTGCTGGAGTTGAAGCTCGGCGGAGTCCTCGATGGTGACGATGCGCTCGGCGTTCGGGATCAACCCGGAGAGCGCGTTGAGCAGGGTCGTCTTGCCGGTGCCGGTGGCCCCCGAGACGATGATGTTGAGCTTGGCCTGGACGAGCCCGGCGAGCAGCACCAGCATCTGTTCGTCCAGCGAGCCGAAGCTGATCATCTCCTGAAGGGTGAAGGAGCGCGGGAAGCGGCGGATGGTGAGCGTCGCGCCGGTCAGCGACAGCGGCGGGATGATCACGTTGACCCGTTCGCCGCTGGGCAGGCGGGCGTCGACCATCGGGTTGGACTCGTCGACGCGGCGGTTGACGGTCGACACGATCCGCTCGATGGTCTGCATCAGCTGCTCGTGGGAGCCGAAGCGCATCGGGAGCTGTTCGACCTTGCCGTTGCGCTCGACGAAGATCTGGTCGGGGCCGTTGACCATGATCTCGGTGATGGACGCGTCCTCCAGGAGCGGTTCCAGGATGCCGAGGCCGAGCGCCTCGTCGACGACGCGGCGGATGAGCTGCGAGCGCTCGACGGTGGAGAGGACCGGGCCCTCGCGGCTGATGATGTGGCCGAGGACGCGTTCCAGCCGGGCCCGCCGGTCGGCGGCGGCCAGCGAGGACATCTCCGCGAGGTCGATCTCCTCCAGCAGCTTGGCCCGGTAGGTGGCCACCATGTGGCTGTCCTCCCGTGCCCCGCCCTGCTCCTCCGGAGCGGTCATGCGTGCCCGCAGGCTCATCGGCGTAACTCTCCTCGTCGGGGTCGGAATCTCGGATGGGGCGGGGTCGGAAGGGGATCTCGGATGGGCGAGATCGGCCGCGGATCTCGGATGGGGCGGGTCGGATGCGGATCTCGGATGGGCGAGGTCGGCTGCGGATCTCGGGTGGCGCGGGTCAGAAGGGGGATCTCTCGTTGGGCATGGTGGCGCTCCGCTTGGCCCACCAGCCGTCCAGTCCCGGCACGACGGAGGGCACCTTGACCTCGACCGTGACCGTGATGTCCCGGCCGCCGCTCTCGTCGTAGCGGAATCCGCCGCTCTCCACCCAGTCGCTGACCGCGTCGCGGGCGTTGGACTGGCCGCCGCCCCGGGCGTCGACACTGGCTGCCGTACGGGCCCCGGCCCGGGCGGCCGTGCCCGCCTGGTTGGCGGCGTACGCGGCGATGCCGAGCTGGATGGCCGCCATCGCGACGAGGAGCAGGAGGGGGAGGAAGCCGAGGTACTCCATGGCCACCTGGCCCCGGTCGCGATCGTTCTCCCGGTGCGGGCGCGTCGTCATCACTGGTCCTCCCTCGGCGAGCCGGCCTTGCCGGTGATCTCCGTGTCGAGGTCGAACAGGCCCGGCACCAGCACCGGCACCTTCAGCTTCACCGTGGCCTCGTACAGCCCGCTGCCGCCGCCACAGGAGACGTCGGCGCTCTCCGACCAGGCGTCGGGCAGGTCCTTCAGCGCGCCCTGCTCGCACGCCATATCGGGCGCGAACTCCGCCCCGCTGCCCTTGCGCGCCCCCACGTCCGCCGCGTTGCCCGCCAGGCTGAACGTGTAGCCGATCAGGGCGCACTCCCACAGCACCAGCATGATCAGGATGATGAAGGGGGTCATGCCCAGGAACTCCACGGCCGCCTGGCCGCGGTCCCGGTCCCGGCCCCCGCGGTCACGTAGGGCGGTGATCCGCCCCCGTATGCCGCTGCGGCTGTTCCTCGTGGTGGTCATCGCTCAACGTGTCCCCTCGGAGTCTCCGGGCCCGCGGCCGGAGCCGTCGCGCCGGCGGCGCGGGCGTCCGATCGAGCCCCGGTCGTTCTTGAAGGCGCCGCTGTTCCGCTTGATCAGGGCGCTGCCGCTCTTCTTCGCCGTCGCGCTCTCCTTGACGATGCCCAGCTCTCCCGCCAGGCCCCAGAGCGCTTGCTTGACCGTGCTCTTGGCGTCCAGTTCGTGCAGGCGACCGGAGTCGATGGACGCCTGGAGCTCCTTGAAGTTCGCGGGGACCGCCGCCGAGGCGACCCGGGTGCCGGTGATCTTCTGGATCAGCGGCGGCTGGATCTCGGTGTTGCGGGTGAAGCGGTTGACGAGGGTGACCGTCTCCTCCGCCTTGCGGATCTGGAGCCGTTCCCACATCCGTACGATGCGCTTCGCGCCGCGCACCGCGACCACGTCGGGGGTCGTGACCAGCAGGGCCACGTCCGCCATCTCGATGGCCGCCGCGTTGGCCCCGTTCATCTGGCAGCCGCAGTCGATGACGACGATCTCGTAGCGGGTGCGGAGCGCGCTGACGATCTGGCGGGCCGAACGGTCGCTGACCTCCTCGCCGCGTTCGCCCTCGCCGGGGGCGAGCAGCAGGGCGAGGCCGGTGGAGTGGGAGAACACCGCGTCGGACAGCACCCGGGGCGATATGTCGGTGATCAGCGCGAGGTCGACCAGCGAGCGGCGGAACTGGACGTCGAGGAACGAGGCGATGTCCCCGGTCTGGAGATCCATGTCCACCAGCGCCACCGTGTTGCCGGACGCCTGGGCGGCCAGGGCGAGTTGGATGGCGGTGACGGTCGCGCCGACGCCGCCCTTGGCCCCGGTGACCGTGACCACCGTGCCGCCGGGGCCGGTGAAGACGTCGTTGCCGGAGGTGAGGTGGCGGCGGACGCCGGCGGACCACTGGGCGGCCGCCTGGACGCGGTTGGCCAGCTCCTCGTAGCTCAGCGGCAGGGTGACCAGACCGCGGGCCCCGGAGTCCATCGCGTTGGCGAAGAGGTTCGGGCTGGCGTCCGCGGTGATCAGGACGACGCCGACGGAGGGGAACCGCAGCGACACCTCCCGGATCAGCTCCAGGGCCGGCACCGGGCCGATCCGCTCGTGGACCAGCACCACCTCGGGCAGTTCGTCGAGCGCCTCGCCCGCGAGGCGGGCCAGGGTGTCGATGAGCTGGGTGGAGTCGCCGACCGGGGTCGCCGGCTCGGCGTCGGGAAGCTGGCTGAGCAGGGTGGTGACGGAGCGGGCCGCGTCGAGGTCACCGACGGCCGGGAGGATTCTGGTGGTCATCCCATCCTCACTTGTCCTTGTCGAGCGTGTAGGTGCGGTCCCCCGGGCGGATGGTTCCGTCGCTGCCCGGGGCGACGAGCGCGAGGCGGACGTGCTCCGCGAAGGACTCGGCGTAGGCGACGCGCTGGGTGTCCAGCGTGTTCAGGGCGAAGGTGATCGGCACGGCCTCGGTGGCCCGGGTGCCCCGATCGTCGGCGCTCGGGTCCAGAGCGGTGAGTTCGCCGACGTCCAGCACCTTGGCGTTGGAGACGATGACCTTGGACTGGGCGGCGGCGCCGTCCTGTTCACCGGCGAACGTGGCGTAGATGTTGACCGTCGCACCCGGCGTGATCTTGCCGGCGACGCCGGTGGAGGCGTCGATCATGATGGCGATCTCCTGCTCACCGGCGCGGAGTTCGGGCTTGCGGACCATCATGTCCGACTGGAGCAGAGAGCCTTCGCGGAGTTCGGTGACCGCGATCTTCGACTCGACCTCCTGCAGGTCGGTCACGGCGTTCTCCGAGAGCCACCGTTTGGGCATCTTGATCTTCTCGAACTGGCCGCTGTTCAGGGCGGTGTACGGAGCCACATCGGTCTTCAGCTGGTACGCCGTCACCTCGGGTCCGACCTTCGAGTTGACGTCGCTGATCACCGAGAGCACGCCGGCGAAGGCCGCGAAGGCACACAGGACCGACAGGAGCAGGAGTATCACGCCGCGGCGCTGGCGGGAGTTCATGGTCCGGACAACCTCGTTCGAATCGGATGCGTGGGACGGGCAACAGCGGACGGAGGGGATGTGGCGCGGAGCGAGCGGTGGCGCAGGAGGGGCGGTGGCGCTGGTCGGTGCAGGTGCGGAGGGGTACGGAGAGGTACGTACGCGGGTGCCGGATGCGGGAGGACGCGGCGGCTGGAACAGCTCGGGGACGGGGAAGGGGCAAGGGAGGGGCGGCGGGAGCGGGGAAGGCCTCCTGCGGGCCGGGCGGGTGGGACGGACCGTGCGAGCGGGGCGGGTCGTGCGAGGGGGACGGATCGGATCGTGCGGGGAGCGGTCGCGTCAGGGGCCCGGTGATTCATCGGTCCCGTGGTGTTGGACACCTGCGGGGAGCATGCGGTTCTCCGAAACCGCGAGAGGAGCGGAACAGAATGCGCAACGGTCACCGATGAGTTCCATGGCGCACCAGTGACACTTTTCCCGGCGTACGGAGGAGACGAGCTGGTAGAGCACGGAGAGGTCCGGGAGATGGGCGGCGAACTCCACCAGCTTTCCCGTACCCCACCAGCGCGGTGAGTCAACCGGGACCGCGGTGTCGTGAATGGCCTGGACCTTCCAGGCGGGCGCAAGGGTCTCCGGTACCCAGTCGGACTGCAGATTCCCTTTGGCCACCAGAAGATGCGTACCGAAATCCGGACCCGCCAGCGGTTCGGCGGCCGGGCCCACTTTCACCAGCTGCGGCTGGGGTCCGGCGAGCACGGCGAACTGGGATCCGGGAACCCAGGACTTGGCGTGGCTCTTGAGGCTGACCGGCACCCGGTCGAGCCGGGCGACGGAGTTGAGGAGGGCGCCCGCGTAGATGTAGTGCGAGAGCAGCCGGGCGGCGGAGGCGACCACCCCGGGGCTGAAGTCGCAGATGGACAACTGCCGCAGCTGGCGCACCAGTACGGCGACGCCGAGGGGCGGGAGATCCACCTTGACCAGGGCGATCCGGTCGCTCTCCAGCACCGAGCGGATGGAGTGGAGGCGGCGCTCGTGCGCGGGCCGGATGCCCGCGGGGTAGAGGGCGATCACATACCCGTGCTGTTCCAGCAGCAAGTGCATGTCGCCGATCGCCGGCTCCAGCGCCTGGGCCTCGGGGGCCTGGAGCAGAGCGGCGGTCGGTGTCTGCTGGTCGGTGGGCGGCAGCACCAGGTCTGCGCTCGTCACTGCTATCGCGGTCGGCACGCTCTCCCCGTTTCGGCTCCGGTCGACGTGGGGACGCCGGCCGCAATCGCTCCTGCTCCGTGCTCCTGCCCCAGCACTTTAGCCACGTCTCACCAGGCAGAGAACAGTTATCGGAGACCAGTACGGCACCATGCGAACACCGTTCCAACGGGGGCCGGGTGCTAAACGGGATGAAATCGATTCCGCCCAACTCAGCTATCGCTGCGGAGCGTTACCGAATCGCGCGTCCGGTTTTCGATCAGGTATCCATTCGCGCACGTCAACCTGGATTTCGAGGCGACCGGCCCCCTTTCCGTAAGGGCGTTTCCGTGACCGCCCGAAGATCTCCCGCAAGATCACTCGTGCGGGGGGCGACGTGCGGTCGCGGGGCCGCCCCCGGGCCGGAATCCGCGGTCCCGGCACCCCCGTACGGGGGTGGGCGCGGCTCCTCGCGTCCGCCCGCGCGGAGGGCCTTTCACTGCCAGAGGTCTTGACAACTTGATTGGTCTGGACCAGTTTATGCGCACTGCACCGCACCGCCCATCCCCGGCACCCCCAACTCCCCCCGGAGGCACCAGTGGAACGCTCCGCAGGCCGCAGTCACAGAAGACGCCGTCGCTCCCGGCCCGTGCTCGGTGGCACCCTCGCCGTCGTCGCGGCCGCCGCCCTGACCGTCACCGGGCTCGTCAGCACCGCCCAGGCCGCCGACGTGAACAACGCCAAGAACGCGGGCTTCGAGTCGGGCCTCGCCAACTGGACCTGCTCAGGGGGGAGCGGCGCCGCCGTCTCCAGCCCCGTGCGCAGCGGCACGTCCGCGCTGAAGGCCACCCCGGCCGGCCAGGACAACGCCAAGTGTTCGCAGTCGGTCAAGGTGAAGCCCAACTCGACGTACGCGCTGAGCTCCTGGGTGCAGGGCGGTTACGCCTACCTCGGCGTGAGCGGCACCGGAACCACCGACGTCTCCACCTGGACGCCGGGCTCCTCCACCTGGACCAAGCTGTCCACCAGCTTCAGGACCGGCGCGAACACCACCTCGGTGACCGTCTACACCCACGGCTGGTACGGGCAGTCCGCCTACTTCGCCGACGACGTCGAGGTGACCGGTCCGGACGGCGGGGGCGGCGAGGAGCCGGGCCCGGTCGTCCCGGCGGCTCCGGCCGGCCTCGCGGCGGGCGCCACGACCACGTCCTCCGTCGCCCTCTCCTGGAACGCGGTCTCCGGCGCCACGGGCTACAAGGTCTACCGGGACGGCGCGCAGGCCACCACCTCCACCGGCACCTCGGCGACCGTCACGGGCCTGACCGCGGACACCGCCTACCAGTTCTCGGTGAGCGCCACCAACGCGGCCGGTGAGTCGGTCAAGTCGGCCGCCGTCAGCGCCCGTACGGCCAAGCAGGGAACGGGCCCCGGCCCCGGCCCCTCGATGCCCAAGCACGCGGTGACCGGCTACTGGCAGAACTTCAACAACGGCGCGGCCGTCCAGAAGCTCAGCGACGTCCCGGCCGACTACGACATCATCGCGGTCTCCTTCGCGGACGCCACGCCGACGCCGGGCGCGGTGACCTTCAACCTGGACACCGCCGGGCTGAACGGCTACACCGACGCCCAGTTCCGTTCGGACATCAAGGCCAAGCAGGCTCAGGGCAAGAACGTCATCATCTCGATCGGCGGCGAGCTGGGCACGGTCCGGGTCGACAACGACGCCTCCGCCACCGCGTTCGCCAACTCGGTGTACGCGCTGATGCAGGACTACGGCTTCAACGGGGTCGACATCGACCTGGAGAACGGTCTCAACGCCACCTACATGACGAAGGCGCTGCGCCAGCTGTCGGCAAAGGCGGGCCCCGGGCTGGTCCTCACGATGGCTCCGCAGACCATCGACATGCAGTCGACGTCGGGCGAATACTTCAAGACGGCGCTCAACGTCAAGGACATCCTGACCGTCGTCAACATGCAGTATTACAACAGCGGTTCGATGCTCGGCTGCGACGGCAAGGTGTACTCGCAGGGCTCGGTGGACTTCCTCACGGCGCTCGCCTGCATCCAGCTGGAGGGCGGCCTCGACCCGTCCCAGGTCGGTATCGGCGTCCCGGCCTCCACCCGCGGCGCGGGCAGCGGCTATGTCGCCCCGTCGATCGTGAACGCGGCGCTGGACTGCCTGACCAAGGGCACCAACTGCGGTTCGTTCAAGCCGTCGAAGACCTACCCGTCGCTGCGCGGCGCGATGACCTGGTCGACGAACTGGGACGCGACGGCCGGGTTCGCCTGGTCGAAGGCGGTCGGCCCGCACGTCCGCAGCCTGCCGTAGCCGTATCGCTCAGCGATCCTCCGAACCTGCAGCGCCGCCGCTCCCCCGGCGGCGCTGCGGCGTTTCATCGGCCTTGCTCACCAGGGCAGGTCGCGCACTTGCTGCACGCACAGCACGACGAACAGCAGCCCGGCCAGCGCGAGCATCCCGTTGCTGAGCCAGCCGTTGCGCCACTCCCCGGGCGTACGGGAGGAGTTGAGCAGCCAGAGCAGGGTCAGGGCGAGGAACGGCATGAAGAACGCGCCGAGCACCCCGTACGCGATGACCAGGCCGAAGGGTTCGTCCAGCCAGAGCAGGGTCATCGGCGGGAAGGTCAGCCAGAGGAGGTACGCCCGGAAGGGCAGCGACCGCTGGCGGCGCTCGGCGGCGGCCGGCCCCTCGTGTTCCTCGGCCTTCGCCGCTCCGGCCGCCGGGGCCCGGAACCGCTCCACGAAGTCGGCGAACATCAGGCTCACCCCGTGCCAGACGCCGATCAGCGACGAGAACGACGTGGCGAAGAAGCCCACCAGGAAGAGCTTGGCGGTGCCCGCGCCGAACCGGTCCTCCAGCACCTCGCCCAGGTCGATCAGCCCGCGGTCCCCGGAGGTGAGGGCGACCTGCGAGGCGTGCAGCAGCTCGGCTCCGACGATGAGCATCGCCACGACGAAGACGCCGGTGGTGATGTAGGCGACCCGGTTGTCGAGCCGCATCACCTTCATCCAGGAGGAGTTGCTCCAGCCCTTGGCGTTGACCCAGTACCCGTACGCGGCCATCGTGATCGTGCCGCCGACGCCGCCGATCAGCCCGAGGGTGTAGAGGAGCGAGCCGTCCGGGAGCACGGGCAGCAGCCCGGCGAACGAGGCCCCGACGTCCGGGACGACGCGGATCGCCACGTAGACGACCACCACGAACATGATGCCGATCAGGACCGTCATGACCTTCTCGAAGACGGCGTACCGGTTGAACCAGACGAAGGCCAGCCCGATCAGCCCGGTGACGATCGCCCAGAACTTCAGCCCCGGCCCGTCGGGGAACAGCGCCACGATGGGCAGGGCGCTGGACGACATGGCCGTCGCCCCGTAGATGAAGCCCCAGATCACGACGTAGATCGCGAAGTAGACCGTGGTCCAGGGGCCCAGGCTGCGCCAGCCGTCGAAGAGCGTACGGCCGGTCGCCAGGTGCCAGCGGCCGGCCGCCTCGGCGAGCGAGATCTTGACGACGCAGCCGATGACCGCCGCCCACATCAGGGTGTAGCCGAACTTGCTGCCCGCGATCAGCGTCGCGACCAGGTCGCCGGCCCCGACCCCGGTCGCCGCGACGACGATGCCGGGGCCGATGTACTTCCAGCTGGACTTACGTGGTCGGGAGGCCGGCTCCCCTGTCGCTGTGGTTGCGCTTGTCTCCGCCATGCTGATCAAGGAAGCGCAGTCGGCGGGTGCAGCACAAGGGGTGTGCACGGAATCGGCGGGCCGAGGCCCGCCGCGAGGTGGACCCAGGCAGCCCGAGGTAACCTTAGTCCAGCCCTTAGTCCACCTCTTCGCCCTCTGGTGAGGCAGCCATGGAATCAGCCCGGCAGTACAACGTGCACGAGGCCAAGACGCACTTCTCCCGGATCCTGGAGCAGGTCGCCACCGGCGAGGAGGTCGTCATCAGCAAGGCCGGCGAGCCCGTTGCCAAGGTGGTGCCCCTGCACCCGAAGGTACGGAGGACCGGGCGGGGGTCGCTGGCGGGTCGCATCCACATCGCGGACGACTTCGACGAGCTCCCCGACGACATCGCCGACGCCCTCGGGATGCGCTGATGCGTCTCCTGCTCGACACCCATGTGGTCCTCTGGTGGCTCGCGGACTCCGAGGAACTCTCCGACCAGGCCAAAGAGCTGCTGGACACGGAGCCGTCGGTACACCTCAGCGCGGTCTCCGCGTGGGAGATCGCCGTCAAGCAGTCCCTGGGAAAGCTGAAGGGCCCGGACGACCTGGCGGAGCGCGTACGCGACAGCCAGTTCACCGCGCTGCCGATCACGGCGGGCCACGGAGTGCGGGCGGGCAGACTGCCGGCCCTGCACCGCGACCCCTTCGACCGGATACTGGTCGCCCAGGCGCAGGTGGAGGGGATGACCATCGTCACCCGTGACACCTGGATCCCGCAGTACGACGTCCCGGTCCTGGCGGTATGACGGGGCCGGCGGGCCTACGGGCGCGACAGCACCGTAGGCCCGCCGGAGTCGGATCCCCTGCCGGGGAAGCTAGATGACCAGGCTGAGCAGCGCCGCGACCACGAAGCCCGCGACCGAGAGCACCGTCTCCAGGACCGTCCAGGACTTCAGGGTGTCGCGCTCGCTGATGCCGAAATACTTCGACACCATCCAGAAGCCGCCGTCATTCACGTGCGAGGCGAAGATCGAGCCCGCCGAGATCGCCATGATGATCAGCGCGAGGTGGGCCTGGGAGAGGTCCTGGCCCTCGACCAGCGGGACCACGATGCCGGCCGTCGTGACGATCGCCACCGTGGCCGAGCCCTGGGCGACGCGCAGGACGACCGAGATCAGCCAGGCGAGCAGGATGACGGGCAGGCCCACGTCGTTGAAGGTGTCCGCCAGCGCGTCCGCGATGCCGCTGCCCTTGAGGACCGCGCCGAAGATGCCGCCCGCGCCGACCACCAGCAGGATGTTGCCGACGGGCTTGAGCGAGGACGTGGAGACGGACTCCAGGGACTTGCGGGACCAGCCGCGCCGGATGCCCAGCAGGTAGTACGCGAGGAACAGCGCGATCGTCAGGGCGACGAACGGGTTGCCGAAGAACTCGATCACCGAGCGGAGCGTGGACGGGTCCAGGGCGATGGAGGAGAACGTCGCGGCGAGGATCAGGATCAGCGGGGTGCCGATGATCGCGAGGACCGTCAGGAGCGGGACCGGCTTCTCGTGCGGGGTGACGCCCGCGGCGCGCTGTTCGGCGGCGACGGCGGCCTTGGCCTCCTCGGCGGCCTCCACCATGTCCTGCGGTACGTCGACGAAGACGCGCTTGCCGATCCAGGCGGAGTAGCCCCAGGCGGCGATGACGGACGGGATGCCGACGACGACGCCCATCAGGATGACCCAGCCCAGCGACACGTTGAAGAGTCCGGCGGCGGCCACCGGCCCCGGGTGCGGCGGCAGGAACGCGTGGGTCATCGACAGGCCCGCCAGCAGCGGCATCGCGTAGAGCAGGATCGATTTGCCGGAGCGCTTGGCGGCGGCGTACACGATCGGCGCGAGGACGAAGATGCCGACGTCGAAGAAGACCGGGATACCGAAGACGAGGCCCGTCATCCCCATGGCGAGCGGGGCGCGCTTCTCACCGAAGGCGTTCAGCAGCCGGGCGCTCAAGACCTCGGCCCCGCCGGACACTTCGAGGATCGCGCCGAGCATGGTGCCGAGCCCGATGATGATCGCGACATGGCCGAGGATGCCGCCCATGCCGGACTCGATGACCGAGACGGCGGCGGATTTCTGCACGGTGCCGAAGAGTTCGGTGACCGAGAGACCGGCGCCGAGGCCGACGGCTATGGAGACCGCGAGCAGGGCGACGAACGGCTGGAGCCTGACCTTGATGATCAGGAAGAGCAGGAGGGCGATGCCCAGGGCGGCGACGGTCAGCAGACCGGCCGTGCCGTCGATCAGGAGGAGCAGACCACCGGTGTGCGGTGGTGTCTCGACCGGCGGTGGAGTGGCGGCGAGCAGCATGGGGACTCCGGTGGTGCTGGAGGGCAGGGGGGAGCGCGGCACGGCGCCCCCGGGGGGCGGGGAGCCGTGCCGTACGGCGTGCGGGAAGGGTTACGCGGGTGGGGCAAGGGGATCCGTGGGGCGCGGCGTTCGGGGGGAAGGAACGGTCGGCGGGCCGGAACGGATCAGCTGAGCACCGCGAGCGCGTCGATCTCGATGAGCAGGCCCTTGGGCAGGCCGACGTAGACCGTCGTGCGGGCCGAGGGGGCCTCCTTGAGGTTCTGCTCGGCGAAGTAGGTGTTGTAGATCTCGTTCATCTCCGCGAAGTGGTCCACGTCCGTGAGGTAGACGCGCATCATCATCACGTCGTCCCAGCTCGCGCCGCCCTCCTCCAGGATCGCCTTGACGTTGGCGAAGGTCTGGAGGGTCTGTTCGCGCAGGGTGGGGCCGGCCGGGGTCGGGGCCTGGCCCTCCACGGCGGGGAGGAAGCCGACCTGGCCGGCGACCTGGAGGATGTTCCCCTTCTTCACGCCGTGCGAGAACTTCGCGGGCGGCGTGGTGTGGGTGGAGGGGGTGAGGGCGGTCTTCTCGGTCATGGCTGATCAGACTTTCTTGGGTTGGGTGGTGCCGGAATACTCCCGGCTGATGGTCTCGGCGGTGCGCCGGACCAGCGGGAGCAGGGTGAGGAGTTCCTCGGCCGTGACGACCACATTGGGTGCGGACACCGACATGGCCGCGACGACCCGCCCGTCCGCGCCGCGGATGGGGGCGCCGATGCAGTTGATGGACTCCTCGTGGCCACCGAGGTCGGTGGCCCAGCCCTGTTCGCGCACGACGGCCAGCTCCTTGAGGAAGGCGGCCGCGTTGGGCGTCGAACGGGACGTGTACATGGGGTAGTCGAGCTTCTCGGCGATGACGCGCCGTTCGGGCTCGGCGAGGTCGGCCAGCAGCAGCTTGGCGACGGCCGCGACGGTGATCGCGACGGGCTTGCCGATCCGGGAGTACATCCGGACCGGGTAGCGGCTCTCGACCTTGTCGATGTAGAGGACTTCCTGCTCCTCGTACACGGCGAGGTGGACGGTGTGCCCGCACCGGTCGTTCAGCGCGACCAGGTGGGAGTGGGCGATCTCGCGCACGTCGAGGTTCTCGACGGCCTCCTGCGCGAGCGCGAAGAGCCGGGCGCCGAGGCGGTAGCGCTGGTCCTCCTGGCGGTAGACGAGACCGTGCTCGTGGAGCGTACGCAGCAGGCGCAGCGCCGTGGACTTGTGGACGCCGAGCCGCTCGGCGACCTGCCCGAGGTCGGCGGGCCCCTGGGCGAGCAGCGGCAGGATGCTGAGTGCCCGGTCGACGGTCTGGCTCATGGTGTGCGTACCTCCTCGGGGGCCCGGTCGGCTGAGGTCCAGCCGGGGCCGAGACGAAGTGTCCCCCAGGCCTCGTCGCCGAGGGCGACGAGGCGGTCGGCGTGGTCACGGGAGGGCGGCTCGGTGAGGTCGCCGGGGACGGTGAGGACGGCGGCGGCCATGAGATGCCCGTGCCGGACCCGGTCACGGACGGACAGCCCGCGCAGGGTGGCGGAGAGGAACCCGGCGGCGAAGGCGTCGCCCGCACCGACGGCGGCGACGACGTCGACGCGGAGGGCGGGGACATGGGTGACGGTGTCGGCATTCTCAGCCCCTCCGGCGATCGAGGAGCGGGGCCCGGGGCGGAGCCCCGAGGCGAACACCGTCGCGCCCGCACTCCCCCGCTTCACGACCAGCACGGAAGGCTCCGGCACCGCCGCCCGGATCGCCTCCGCCCCCACGATCCCCCACGCCTCCTCCGCCTCGTCCTCCCCGACGAACACCAGATCGGCCCGCCGGGCCAGCTCCAGCAGCACGGACGCGTCCACATCGCCACCCCGCCACAGATGCGGCCGATGGTTCACGTCGAAGGACACCAGGGGCCGCCCGGGCCGCGCGGCCGTCAGCTCCCGCAGCAGCGCCAGACAGTCGCCGGACAGCGCCGCCGTGATCCCGGACAGATGCAGGATCCGGCCCGCGAACAGCTCCTCGTACGGCACGTTCGCCGGCGACATCGCGGACGCCGCCGACCCCGCCCGGTAGTACGCGACCTCGTGCGTGTCGGTCCCCCGGTCCGTGGCCGTACGGAAGTAGATGCCGGTCGGCCGGACCGGATCGCGGCGGACGGCCGAGGTGTCGACCCCGTACGACGCGATCGTCTCGACGAGGTGATCGCCGAAGCCGTCCGCGCCGACCCGGCCGACCCAGGCCGCCCGGTGCCCGGCGGCGGCGAGCGCGCAGGCCACGTTGGACTCGGCTCCGCCGATCCCGCGCCCGAAGGAGGGCACGTCGGCGAGGCGGCCGGGCTGCGAGGGCAGGAACGTCACCATGGACTCACCGAGACAGACGACATCGGTGGTCGTGGCGGCGTGGGCCGTCCCTGCTGCGGGTCCGGACACTGAGGGCTCCTCGCTGATCGGCGTGCGGGCCGGTGGTCACCATTGACCGGGCGTCGGCTCGGATGTTAGACAGCGTTGAGCGATATACGCAATGGGTGTTGCATATGTTGCAACGAACTTCGAGGAGCTCCCCTTGGCAGCCGAACGCCCCACCGGTCACACCCCCGCTTCCACGCCTTCCGCCCCCGGCGTCTCCCCCGCGTCCCTGGCGTCCGGCCTCTCCGACGAACGCGTCGACCACCGCTTCAAGGCCCTGCCGCCGGACGCGGCGGGCCTGACCGTCGGGGCGCTGGCCGCCGAGCGCCGCAACCTCTTCACCGGCGGGTTCACCACCCCCGTCCTCGCCCTCTCCGCCGAGTCGGTCGCGCACAACCTCGACCTCCTGGAGACGTACGCCGAGCGCCACGGCCTCGCGTTCGCCCCGCACGGCAAGACGTCCATGTCCCCCCAGCTCTTCGTGGACCAGCTGAAGCGCGGAGCATGGGGCATCACGGCCGCCGTGCCGCACCAGGCACGGGTCTACCGGGCGTACGGCATCGGGCGGATCTTCCTCGCCAACGAGCTGGTCGACGCGGTCGCCCTGCGCTGGCTGGCCGGCGAGATGACGGCCGACCCGTCGTTCCGCTTCGTCTGTTACGTCGACTCCGTGCGCGGCGTCGAGCTGATGGACGAGGCCCTCGGCGCGGCGGGCGCCACCCGCCCGGTCGACGTGGTCGTGGAGCTGGGCGCGGGCGAGGGCGCGCGCACCGGAGCCCGTACGGAGGCCGACTGCGCGGCGGTGGCCGACGCGGTGGCGGCGGCCGGGTCGCTGCGCCTGGTGGGTGTGGCCGGGTACGAGGGCGAGGTGCCGGACGCCGACCCCGAGCGGGTACGGGCATGGCTGCGGCGGCTCGTCGCGCTCGCGGCCTCCTTCGACGGCGAGAAGCGGTTCACCGGGGCCGAGGAGATCGTGATCAGCGCGGGCGGCAGCGCCTGGTTCGACGCGGTCGCGGACGTCTTCGCCGAGATCCCCGAACTCAGCGCGCCCGTGCTGAAGTTGCTCCGCTCCGGGGCGTACGTCTCGCACGACGACGGGCACTACAAGCACCTCACCCCGTTCAACCGCGTCCCCGAGGAAGGTGCACTGGAGCCCGCCTTCCGCCTCTGGGCGCAGGTCGTCTCCCGCCCGACCGGCGAGCAGGCGTTCCTCAACGCCGGCAAGCGGGACGCGGCCTACGACATCGATCTGCCCGAGGCGCAGGTGGTCCGCTCCGGCCGGGACGGCTCGGTGCGGCCCGCCACCGGGGTCACGGTCACCGGCCTCTCCGACCAGCACACCTGGGTGCGCACGGAGGACGGGGCCGAGCTGGAGGTGGGCGACTGGGTCGGCATGGGCCTCTCGCACCCCTGCACCAGCTTCGACAAGTGGCAGCTGATCCCGCTGGTCGAGGCGGACGGCACGGTCACCGACTACATCCGCACGTTCTTCTAGAGCCGCCGAGCCGTACCGATTCCGCTCCCTGAAAGGTGACCCATGGACCTGGTCCTGCGTGACGCGCTCGTCGTCGACGGCACCGGCGAGCCCTCCTACCGCGCCGATGTGGCCCTCGACGACGGCCGCATAGCCGAGATCCACGCCGAGGGCTCCCCCGGCCCCCGCCCCACCGCCACCCGGACCGTGGACGCGGACGGCCTCGCGCTCGCCCCCGGCTTCATCGACATGCACGCCCACAGCGATCTGGCGCTGCTGCGCGACCCGGATCACAGCGCGAAGGCGGCGCAGGGGGTCACCCTCGAAGTGCTGGGCCAGGACGGGATGTCGTACGCCCCGGTCGACGACCGTACGCTCGCCGAGGTCCGCCGCTCCATCACCGGCTGGAACGGCGACGGAAGCGACATCGACTTCGACTGGCGCACGGTCGGCGGCTATCTGGACCGCCTGGACCGGAACTTCGGCGGCCAGGGCATCGCGGTCAACGCCGCCTATCTGATCCCGCAGGGCACGGTCCGGATGTACGCGGTCGGCTGGGACGGCCGCCCCGCCACCGACGCCGAACTGGCCCGGATGCGGGAGCTGGTGGACCAGGGCATGCGCGAGGGCGCGGTCGGCATGTCGTCCGGGCTGACCTACACGCCCGGCATGTACGCCGACGACGCCGAACTCACCGAACTGTGCCGGGTGGTGGCACGCCACGGCGGCTACTACTGCCCGCACCACCGCAGTTACGGAGCAGGCGCACTCGAAGCGTACGAGGAGATGGTGCAGCTGACGCACAACGCCGGCTGCGCCCTCCATCTCGCCCACGCCACCATGAACTTCGGCGTGAACAAGGGCAAGGCGCCCGACCTCCTGGCCCTCCTGGACGGCGCGCTCGCCGCCGGGGCAGACATCTCGCTCGACACCTACCCGTACACCCCCGGCTGCACCACGCTGGTGGCCATGCTGCCGAGTTGGGCGAGCGAGGGCGGGCCGGAGTCGATCCTCACCCGGCTCGCGGACCCGGCGAGCGCGGAGAAGATCCGGCACCACCTGGAGGTGCTGGGCTCGGACGGCTGCCACGGGGTGCCGATCGAGTGGGACACCATCGAGATCTCCGGCGTGAGCGCACCGCATCTGGCGGAGTACGTCGGCCGTACGGTCGAGGAGTCGGCGCGGCTGCGGGGCGAGGAGCCCTGGGCGACCGCGCGGCGGCTGCTCACTGAGGACCGGCTCGGCACGACGATCCTCCAGCACGTGGGCCACGAGGAGAACGTCCGGCAGATCATGCGCCACCCGGTGCACACCGGCGGCAGCGACGGCATCCTCCAGGGCGACAAGCCGCACCCGAGGGCGTACGGCACGTTCCCGCAGTATCTCGGCCGGTACGCCCGGGAGTTGGGGATCCTCTCGTTGGAGGAATGCGTCGCCCATCTGACCTCGCGCCCGGCCGCCCGGCTGCGGCTGGCGGACCGGGGCCTGGTGCGTGCGGGCTACCGCGCGGACCTGGTGCTGTTCGATCCGGAGACGGTGGCGGCGGGCTCGACGTTCGAGGAGCCGCGCACGCTGCCGGTGGGCATCCCGCACGTCCTCATCGACGGCCGGTTCGTCATCGAGGACGGCAAGCGGACGTCGGTGCTGGCGGGCAGGGCGGTCAGGGGAGCCGGGGCCGCCTGAGGCCCCCTACGCCGGAGCCCCCTGAGGGCCCCCGTGCCGGGACCGACCGAGGGGCTCCCGACGGATTACGAAGCGTCCGCCGCGCGCTCGGCCGCCCAGGCGACGTCCTCCTTGGTGGGGGCGTCGTCCTGGGTGAGCGCGCGCCTCCAGTAGCCGCTGAACTCGACTGCCGCCTTGGGCAGTTCGCGGTCTTCGACCAGGTGGCGGCGGAGCGCCCGGACCGCGGACGCCTCGCCCGCCACCCAGGCCGCGTCCACCCCGTCGAGGTCCGCTCCGGCGTCCCGTACGGCTTCCACCAGCGAGCCGCCGAGGTCCCGGTGCACCCAGCGGACCTCGGCTCCCCCGGCGGCGGACGGCAGCTCCCGCTCCTCCCCCGCGTCCGCCACCTCCGCGAACACCACGGCCCCG
The DNA here is from genome assembly GCF_042723425.1 of Streptomyces sp. NPDC058375. Classification (NCBI taxonomy): domain Bacteria; kingdom Bacillati; phylum Actinomycetota; class Actinomycetes; order Kitasatosporales; family Streptomycetaceae; genus Streptomyces; species Streptomyces sp. NPDC058375. Next base: position 27,604 of record NZ_JBHXJG010000074.1, read on the forward strand.
GTACTGGCCGGCAGCGCCTCCAGCACCGTGGCGATGGCCGGGAGCGCGGTCTCGTCCCCGGCGAGGAGCAGCCGCCGCGCGACGGGCAGCGGGCGGGCGTAGAGGGACGACGGGCCGACCATGCCGAGGACGTCACCGACCCGGGCCGCCGCACCCCAGCGGGAGGCAGGCCCGCCCTCGCCGTGCAGCACGAAGTCGACGGCCATCACGTTGCGTTCGCGGTCGTACGAGCGGACGGTGAAGCTGCGCATCCAGGGGCGCTCCTCCTCGGGGATCGCGAGATACGCCTCGTACCAGCGCATGCCGTACGGGTCGTCGGCGTCCCGCTCCGGCAGCCGGAGCACGGTCTGCCCGGCGCGCGGCAGACAGAGCTTCATCTGCTGGTCGGGGCGGTCCTCCATGAGCCCGGGCAGCTCGTCGGCCGTGAACCCGACCCTCACCGTGCCGGGGGTGACCCGCTCGACGTCCACGACCCGTACGTACGTGACCGGCAGCGCCTGACCCATCGCGACCCGACCCCTCTTTCGTGGAGCTTGATACCTTACGGCGTAATGAATTACCCGCCGGACGTTACTTTACGCCGTAAGGAGTCGCAAGTGGTGGTCTTCGCCGGGCAGGGTGACCCCCGCCGCTCCCTCTCCCTCCTGTGGCGCGCGGACGCCCCGCCGCCGGCCCGGAGCGGCCCGGGGCCCAAGCCCCGGCTGAGCGTGGACGCGATCGTGGCGGCGGCCGTGGCGCTCGCGGACGAGGAGGGGATGGGGGCCCTGTCGATGCGCGCGGTCGGCGACCGGCTCGGGCGCACGGCGATGGCGCTCTACACCTACGTCCCCGGCAAGAGCGAGCTGCTGGACCTGATGTACGACGCCGTCCACACCGAACTCCCCTCCGGGTACCCGGAGTCGGACGACTGGCGGGCCGCGCTCACCGCCTGGGCCGGCGAGGTCCTGGAGTTCTACGTCCGCCACCCCTGGGTACTCCAGGTCTCGCAGGCGCGGCCGGTGCTGGGGCCGCACGAGTACGCGGGCCTGGACGCGCTGGTCTCCCTGCTGCGGGCGACCGGGCTCGACGCGGGGGTGCTGCGGCGGCTGGTGGGAACCTTCTTCCCGTTCGTCCGGGGCTCGGCGCAAGCGGTCGCGGACGCCCGGCTGGCCGCGGCGGCGACCGGGAGTTCCGACGAGGAGTGGTGGGCGGCGCGCTCGGCGGCCCTGATGGAACTGGTCCCGGACTTCGCGGAGCGCTTCCCCGCGGTGAGCGGCCTGGAGGCGGAGGGGCCCGTGGAGCCGTATCCGGGCGCCGTCCCGGAGGGCGCCGAGACGGTGCCGTATCCGGAGCGGGAGGCGCGCGAGACGTTCCGGGTGGGGCTCGGGGTGCTGCTGGACGGGATCGAGGCGGTGTGCCACCAGGCGGCGATGGTCGGGCTCGGCAAGG
>NZ_JBHXJG010000075.1:0-29027 GCF_042723425.1 Streptomyces sp. NPDC058375
GCGCTCTCATGTCTGCCGGAGAACTCCGCATCGTAGGAACGGGGGCGCGTCACGGTGACGCGTCACGCGGCCCGGGGCGTCGGGACTCCCATGGCGTCGAAGGCCTCGCGGGCCGACTCCCGGTGGGCCGAGGCCGCTTTCTGCTCGCCCATCCGGTCCAGAGCGTCGGCCATGCCGGCCAGCGCGCGGGCCTCCTCGACGCGGTAGCCGATGCGCGAAGCCGCGTCGCGGGCCCGGGCGTGGAGCTCGAAGGCCGGTGTGTACCGGCCGTTACGCGCGTGGAACCGGCCGATGATGTTGCTGACGGCCGCCTCGCGCATGGGGACACCGCTGAGATCGCTCAGGCGGAGAGCCGACTCCCCCCACTCCGCGGCCTGGACGCTCTCGCCGAGCCGGTCGGCGACCTCGGCGGACAGGGCGAGGACCAGCGACAGATCGGCGGGGGACGTGGTCTGCCCCGCCAGCTTGCGGGCCCGGGCCAGCAGCTCCGAGGCCGCGGCGATCTCCCCCAGACCGATTCTCGCCACGGCCAGATCGGTCAGCCCCTCGACCTCCTTGTCGACCGAGCCGATGGAGCGGGAGAGGGCGACGGAGCGGGTGGCCGCCTCCACTGCCTCCGGAAAGCGCCCCCATTCGGCGTACAGGCTGCTGAGGTTGGTCAGGGACTCCGCCTCGGCACGCTCCGCACCCAGCTGCCGCTTGATCTCGATGGACTGCTGCAGTCGCGGCAGCGCCTCGTCGTACCGCCCCAGGGTGCTGAGCAGCAGCCCGAGGACGCCAGTGTCCTTCGCCTCGCCGCGCCGGTCGTCGAGACCGATGGACAGGGCCAACGCCTCTTCCGACATCGCGATGCCCTCGGTGAGGCGCCCGAGCTTCCAGCAGGCCACGGCGAGGTTGGAGAGACTGAGCCGCAGCAGAGCGGCGTCGCCCAGCCGACGGGAGGCGGCCACCGCGACCCGGCCCAGTTCCCTGAACTCCTCCAGGCGTCCGCGCAGGTCGAGGGGGAAGACGACGTTGGCGGTCAACAGCCCGACGTGCCGGTCCATCTCCCAGCGGTAGGCCAGGGACACGATGGCCAACAGCGAGTCCTGCTCGCGCTCCAGCCAGTCGCGGGCCTGCTCGACGGTCTCCAGCGGCGGAAGTTCGGCCGCCGACGTCAAGGGCCCGGCGTGGCCCACCCGGGCCCGTCCGGGGAAGAGCAGGTCACAGGCTGCGTCGGTCGCGGCCAGCGCGAAGTCGAGCAGCCGGCCCACGGCGTGCATGATCTCGTCGTCTCCGTCGGCCGTGGCGGGCGGCTCCCCACCGGCCTCCGGCTGCCGGCGGGCGCCGCTGCGCGAGAGGTTCTGCGCGAAGCTGCGGACCAGGTCGTGGAAGGCGTAGCGGCCGGTCTCGTGCTGCTGGAGCAGGTGCATGTCGAGGAGGTACTCCAGGACTTCCTCCGCCTCCCGGGGGCCGATCCCGAGCAGGGCTCCGGCGGCGTAGGTGTTGATCTCGGACCCCGGGTACTGCCCGAGAAGCCGGAACGCCTCGCGGGTGTCGGCGGCCAGGCCCTCGTAGGAGAGCCGCAGCGTCACTTCGACGCTGCGTTCCCCCGAGTTGAGCTCGGCCAGCCGGTGGGCGTCGTCCCGGAGCCGGTCGACCAGGTAACGGACGGTCCAGCGGGGCCGCTTGCGCAACCGGGCCGCCGCGATCCGCAGGGCGAGCGGAAGATGGCCGCAGAGTTCCGTGAGCTGGGCGACGGCCTCCGGCTCGTTCTCCGCGCGCGTCCGGCCGAGCACGCCCTCGACGAGGGCGACACTGTCGCCCGGCGGCATGACGCCCAGGGACACCGTATGAGCCGCGTCGAGGTCCACCAGCAGCGCACGGCTCGTGACGAGCACCAGGGTCTCGGTGGGGGAGGTGAGAAGCGGTCTGACCTGGGAATCGTCCGCGGCGTTGTCGAGCAGCAGGATCATCCGGTGGGTGCTCATCGTGCGCCGCCACAGGGCGATGCGGCCCTCCGCGTCGTCCGGGATGCGGTCAGGGGGCACGCCGAGCATGCGCAGCAGGGCCTCGGCCGCCGTACTCGCGCTCATGGGCCGGCCGTTGGGAGTGAACCCGCGGAGGTCGATGTAGAGCTGAGCGTCTGGGTAGTTCTCCGCCAGTCGGTGTGCCGCGCGCACGGCGAGCGAGGTCTTGCCGCTTCCGCCCATGCCGTCGATGGCGACGATCAGCGGTCCGGAGCCCGGGGACTCCTCCACGAACCCGAGCAGCTCACTGACTTCCGCCTCCCGTCCGGTGAAGTCGCGCAGATCGTAGGGCAGGGTGGAGGGGTTGCCCTCCGGAGTGAAGGGGGCGGCGGCGGGCACGTGCGGAGCGGCGAGCTCCGGGCTGTTGCGGAGCACCGCGTTGTGCAGCTCCGAGAGCGCGTCGCCGGGGCCGATGCCGAGCTCGTCGATCAAATAGTCCCGGACCTTGGAGAACTCCTCCAGCGCGTCGGCCTGTCGCCCGGAACGGAAGAGCGCGAGCATGAGCTGGCCACGCAGAGTTTCCCGCAGCGGATGCGCGTCGATGAATTCTCGCAATTCTCCGATGATCTCGCCGCTTTCGCCGCTCGCGAGCCGCAGGTCGAAAAGCTGCTCCACGGCGGTGAGACGGCGTTCCTCCAGGGCGGCGGAGGCCGCGGACAGAACCGATCCACCGGTCCCCGCGAGCAGCGGCCCCCGCCACAAGGCCAGCGCCTCACGAAGCGTCGTCATGGCGGAGGCACTTTTTCCGGCGACAGCGGCTTCTCTGGCCTGTTTTAATCCCTCGGTGAATCTACCGAGGTCGACCTGCGCCGGCGCGGTGAGGGCCCGATAGCCGGGCCCCTCGGTGACGATCAGATCCCGCCCGCCGGGAATGCGCTGTCGTAGCTCCGCCACGGCCTTGCGCACCTGATGGGCGGCGGTGGCGGGGGCGTTCTCGTCCCAGACGGCCTCCACCAGCCGAAAGACCGGGAGGACGCGCTGGGGTTCCAGCAGGAGCGTGACAAGAACCTTTTCGTGGACCGGTCCGCCGACCCGGATTCGGTCGTTGCCGTCCCAGCATTCGAACGAGCCCAGAATCCGGAACTGCACTCCGCGATTCTCCGCGACTTCATTCATGACGCTTCCTCCTCCGGCGGCCACGGAGGGATTTCCGCCACCACCCACGCATAGCCGACGCTCCGCGTTCCTGCCGTCCAGATGAGTCTGTGCGAGCCATCTCATCAGGGCTTCGTATCGAGCGGCAAGACGGCCCTGGAACGTATCGCTCCCTGGAACGCCGCTCCGACATCGAAGGATTAGCCGCCACGACCGGGCTCGGTTCGACGAAACGCCCGAACGGGCCCTTCGCCGCCGCTGAATGTGCCCGACCGGGCGGTCTGCGCAGGCATGACTTTCGGACAACCCTGCGCCAATCGGGGGACCGGAGACAACCCGAAGTACCCGAGTCCGCCTCTCACAGGCCGGACACAGCGTCGCCACAGGTGAGTCGAGTTGGGGCCGTGCTGCTCGTCCACGTTCCATCACGCACTCGGAAGTCCGGAAGTACGAGGGATGATGACCAGACCACAGCAGGGCCGCACACACCGCCTGACCCGCCCGTCGATCGCCATCGCCGCGGCAGTCGCCGTCACGGCGGGCGTCGTCGCCGCCGCGCCCGACGCGAAGACCGCGGAGCCGACGCCGAAGCTCAGCCTGATCGCCGCCTCCACGTCGGTGACGCTCGACTCGTGGAAGGAGGATCCCGGCGTCTATCTGGACCTCGGGACCTATCTGACCTCGGAGAACGGCGCCTTCGAGCTCAAGGTGACCCGTAAGTCGTACAAGGATCCGGTCGTCGCCACGCAGGTGCTGCGGAAGGGGAAGAAGACCACGGCCAAGGCGCTTCCCGCCGGGCTCGTGAAGGACTTCACCGGGCTGCCGGACTTCGCACAGGTCTCCGTCACCGACGCGGCCGGCAAGACCGTGCTGAAGCAGAACGAGGCCTTCTGCCCCAACAACGCCTCCGGGCGGATCCGGCCGGACGCGCCCGCCAACTCGAAGTATCCGCAGAGCTGCCCGGTGAACCCCTTCACCCTCGGCTCGGTGTGGGGCGTGGAGAACGGCTGGGCGTCCAACACCTATGCCGGGTACTACTCCAAGCCGGTCGAGCTGCCCGCGGGGACCTATACCGCCAAGATCTCCGTAACGAAGAAGTACCGCGACCTCTTCGGCATCGCGAACAAGCCGCAGACCGTCAAGGTCACGGTGCGGGAGCGCAGTTGGGACGAGGAGAGCGCGGCCGCCGCACCCCGCGGCGCGGCGCGCAAGTCCGCCACAGGGCATGCCGGGCACGAAGGGCACGGGAAGACCCCCGAGGCGCCCGCCGCGTCCGCCGGGCACGATGCGCACGCCGCGCACGGCGCTCCCGCCCGTACCGAGGCCCCGGCCGCCCGGACGACCGGCGCCGGCCCCACGTTCAACGTCGGCCACGGGCCCTACCCGCCGGCTCCGCCCGCCCTGCCCTGGGCGCTGAAGAAGGAGTCCCTCCAGCGGCAGGCCTTCTCGGCCGCCAAGGTCGGTGACCGCACCGGGCAGACCGACGGGTCACGACAGGCCCCCGGCGCCCGGCCCAACGCCAAGCGGCCCACCGGCAAAGCCACCGTGCCCGACGTGCCCAAGCCCGACCTGCGCTCGCTGCCCGCGTACGGCATCACCGTCAGCGACGGCTACGAGGAGGTGCCCGGCAAGGACTACCTCGCCTTCAGCGCCAACGTGTGGAACGCGGGCCCGGCCAAGCTCGTCGTGGACGGCTTCCGCTCCCCGGGCAAGAAGCTGATGGACGCCTACCAGTACTTCTACGACGCCAAGGGCAAGCAGGTCGGCTACACCCCGACCGGCACCATGGAGTGGGATCCGCGCCCGGGCCACGAGCACTGGCACTTCACGGACTTCGCCAGCTACCGGCTGCTGAAGGCCGACAAGAAGGAGTCGGTGCGCAGCGGCAAGGAGGCGTTCTGCCTCGCCAACATCGACGCCGTCGACTACACGGTGAAGAACGCCAACTGGCACCCGGACAACACCGACCTGTCCACCGCGTGCGGCCAGGAGAACTCGATCTCCGTCCGCGAGGTGCTCGACGTCGGCTCCGGTGACACCTACACCCAGGACCTGCCCGGCCAGTCCTTCGACATCACCAACCTGCCGAACGGCACGTACTACATCCAGGTCCTCGCCAACCCGGAGAACCGGCTCAAGGAGACCAACCACAAGAACAACAGCGCCCTGCGCAAGGTCGTCCTCGGCGGCAAGAAGGGCGCCCGGACCGTGAAGGTCCCCGCCCATGACCTGGTGAACGCCAACTGAGCGCCAACTAGCGTTTGTCGGCGGAGTGTTGATCTGCTCCGTCCCGTACGCACGTTCCGCCGGCCCCGGGAGCTCCCTCCCGGGGCCGGCTTGGTCAACCCGTCAGCCGCCCCCCGCAAACCCGTCAGCCGGCCAGCGCGTCCACCGCCGCCCGCACAGCCCCCGGCCGCCCCAGGAAGTCCGTGCTGTCCGCCCACTGGTCCACGCTCCCGGTCAGCGGCAGGGACCGCAGGCCCGGGTCGGTGACGGTGCCGGCCAGCGCGTGGGCGAAGCGCTCGGCGTGCAGCACCCGGAACGGGCGGCTGTGGTACGGCCGTCGGGACGGGTCGACCTCCTCGGCGAGGCCCGTGCGGTTCTGCGCCGCGGCCACGCGCTCGTACGCGTCGCAGAGGTGCCGCTCGCGCGTCGGGTGGTCCGGGGCTGTGACGGCGCCCCGCAGGGCCGGCAGCAGCTCATCGGCCCTGGGCAGCCGGGCGAAGGCGCTGCCCAGCCACTTGCCGTACGGTGCGTACCGCCGCTCCAGGAGCAGGCACAGGCGCATCAGGTCGCGTACCAGTCGCCCCGCGACCACCGCGGACCCCAGATCGTCCCCCACCTCGGCGCAGCGTCCGACGAACGCCTCCTCCTGGGAGATCCGCTGCCAGTGGCAGGCCAGCAGGTAGCGCCACACCTGGTCCGGGTACCAGGCCAGCGTCTCCCTCGCCCGGGTCAGGGCGCCCACCCCGTCGTGGAACACCGCGCCGCCCGTGGCCTCCGCGAGCTTCTGCTGCGGCATGGCCAGCCAGTCGCGGACGGTGGGCTCCCGGTCCTCCCCGCCGGGGTGGGTGAGCGGGACTCCGAGTCGCTCGTGCAGCCACCCGCCGACGTCGCCGACCGAGACGCGGTGGTCGACCGGGCCCGCGGTGAGCTCCATGTGCCCGACCGGGTCCGCCGGGTCACCGTGCCGGAAGTGCGTCGGCCAGCCGCGTACCTGCTTGGGCAGCCGCTCGGCGAGCAGGCGGTGCAGCCGCTCCCCGTACGCGGCGGCGTCCGCCGGTTCCAGGAACAGGTCCAGGCGCGGGCCCCACTCGTGGTCCGCCGACCGGGCGGTGTCGAAGCCGAGCACCTCGGAGCCGGAGCCGACCCGGGCCGCGGCGTACCGCAGCCCGGGGCACTCCGCGTCGAGGATCGGCCGTACCGCCTCCTCGTAGAGGATCCGGGACAGGTCGAGACCGGGCAGGAAGACACGGGCGGGCGTCGTCATGCGTCCACTGTGCTGGGCGGGGGCGGCGGGGGCCATCGCACATCCACGCGCCCCGCGCCCTCCAGGTGCCCTTCCGGTCAGTCCTCGCCCTCCAGGTTGCCTTCCGTCTCCAGGTACACCTGGCGCAGCGCCTCCAGCACCGCCGGGTCGGGCTTGGCCCACATGCCGCGCGACTCGGCCTCCAGCAGGCGTTCCGCGATGCCGTGCAGGGCCCAGGGGTTGGCCTCCTGGAGGAACTGCTTGTTCTCCGGGTCGAGGACGTACGTCTCCGTGAGCTTGTCGTACATCCAGTCGGCGATGACGCCGGTCGTGGCGTCGTACCCGAAGAGGTAGTCGACGGTGGCCGCCAGCTCGAACGCGCCCTTGTAGCCGTGGCGGCGCATCGCCTCGATCCACTTCGGGTTGACCACGCGGGCCCGGAAGACGCGGGACGTCTCCTCAACCAGGGTGCGCGTGCGGACCGTCTCGGGGCGGGTGGAGTCCCCGATGTACGCCTCCGGGGCCGAGCCCTTCAGCGCGCGCACGGTGGCCACCATGCCGCCGTGGTACTGGAAGTAGTCGTCGGAGTCCGCGATGTCGTGCTCGCGGGTGTCGGTGTTCTTCGCGGCGACCTCGATGCGCTTGTAGGCGCTCTCCATCTCCTCGCGGGCCGGGCGGCCGTCGAGCTCGCGGCCGTAGGCGTAACCGCCCCAGACCGTGTAGACCTCGGCGAGGTCGGCGTCGGTGCGCCAGTCGCGGGAGTCGATGAGCTGGAGGAGGCCCGCACCGTACGTGCCGGGGCGGGAGCCGAAGATACGGGTGGTGGCACGGCGTTCGTCGCCGTGTTCCGCCAGGTCCGCCTGGGTGTGCGCCCGTACGTAGTTCCGCTCGGCCGGCTCGTCCAGCGAGGCGGCCAGGCGTACGGCGTCGTCGAGCAGGCCCACCGTGTGCGGGAACGCGTCGCGGAAGAAGCCCGAGATGCGGAGCGTCACGTCGATACGGGGGCGGCCCAGCTCCTCGTACGGGATGGGCTCCAGGCCCGTCACGCGGCGCGAGGCGTCGTCCCAGACGGGGCGGATCCCGAGCAGCGCGAACGCCTCCGCGATGTCGTCGCCCGCCGTGCGCATCGCGCTGGTGCCCCAGAGGGAGAGGCCGACCGAGGTGGGCCAGTCGCCGTTGTCGGTGCGGTAGCGGGTGAGGAGGGAGTCGGCCAGGGCCTGGCCCGTCTCCCACGCCAGCTTCGAAGGGACCGCCTTCGGGTCCACCGAGTAGAAGTTGCGGCCCGTGGGGAGCACGTTGACCAGGCCGCGGAGCGGGGAGCCGGACGGGCCGGCCGGGACGAAGCCGCCGTTCAACGCGTGGACTGCGTGCGTGAGTTCGTCGGTCGTTGCCGCCATGCGCGGGACCACCTCGGTGGCCGCGAAGGTCAGGATGTCGGCCACGGCTTCGGGAAGGCCCGCCGCCACCGTTGCCACTGCCGCCGGCGCCCAGTCCGCGTCGTCCATCGCCTGGACCAGGGCGCGCGCCTGCTCCTCGATCTCGTCGGCGGCGGTGCGGGTCGCCGCCGATTCGTCCAGGCCGAGCGCCTCGCGCAGGCCGGGGAGCGAAGCCGTACCACCCCAGATCTGGCGGGCGCGCAGCACCGCCAGGACCAGGTTGACCCGGTCGTTCCCGACGGGCGGGTTGCCCAGGACGTGGAGGCCGTCGCGGATCTGGACGTCCTTGATCTCGCAGAGCCAGCCGTCGAGATGCATGATGAAGTCGTCGAAGCCCTCGTCCTCCGGGCGGTCCTCCACCCCGAGGTCGTGGTCGAGCTTCGCGGCCTGGATCAGCGTCCAGATCTGGGCGCGGATGGCCGGGAGCTTCGCCGGGTCCATCGCGGCGATCTGCGCGTGCTCGTCGAGGAGTTGCTCCAGGCGCGCGATGTCGCCGTAGCTGTCGGCGCGGGCCATCGGCGGGACCAGGTGGTCGATGAGGGTGGCGTGGACGCGGCGCTTCGCCTGCGTGCCCTCGCCCGGGTCGTTCACCAGGAACGGGTAGACCAGGGGGAGATCGCCCAGGGCGGCGTCGGGGCCGCAGGCGGCGGAGAGGCCCGCGTTCTTGCCGGGCAGCCACTCCAGGTTGCCGTGCTTGCCCAGGTGGATCATCGCGTCCGCGCCGAAGCCGTTGTCCTCGGCGGAGGCGGCGATCCAGCGGTAGGCGGCCAAGTAGTGGTGGGACGGCGGGAGGTCGGGGTCGTGGTAGATCGCGATCGGGTTCTCGCCGAAGCCGCGCGGCGGCTGGATGAGGATGAGGAGGTTGCCGCGCCGCAGGGCCGCGAGGACGATGTCGCCCTCCGGGTTGGCCGACCGGTCGACGAACATCTCGCCGGGCGCCGGTCCCCAGTGCCGCTCGACCGCGAGCCGCAGCTCCTCGGGGAGCGTGGCGAACCAGCGGCGGTAGTCGGCGGCCGGGATGCGGACCGGGTTCTTCGCCAACTGCTCCTCGGTCAGCCACTCCTGGTCGTGGCCGCCCGCATCGATCAGCGCGTAGATCAGCTCGTCGCCGTCGCCGGAGACCAGGCCCGGGATCTCCTCCTCGGGCCCGAAGTCGTACCCCTCGGCGCGCAGCCGGCGCAGCAGGGCCACGGCGCTGGCGGGGGTGTCGAGGCCGACCGCGTTACCGATGCGGGAGTGCTTGGTCGGGTAGGCCGAGAGCACCAGCGCGATGCGCTTCTCCGCGTGGGGGATGGTACGCAGCTTCGCGTGGCGTACGGCGATCCCGGCGACCCGGGCGGCGCGCTCGGCGTCGGGGACGTACGCCGGGAGCCCGTCCTCGTCGATCTCCTTGAAGGAGAAGGGCACCGTGATCAGGCGGCCGTCGAACTCCGGCACCGCGATCTGGGTGGCCGCGTCCAGCGGGGAGACGCCCTCGTCGTTCTCCTCCCAGGCGCTGCGCGGGCTGGTGAGGCAGAGCGCCTGGAGGATCGGCACGTCGAGCTGGGTCAGCGCGCCCGCGTCCCACGACTCGTCGTCGCCGCCCGCCGAGGCCTCGGCGGGCTTGGTGCCGCCCGCCGCGAGGACCGTGGTCACGATGGCGTCGGCGGTGCGGAGCTTGTCGATGAGGTCGGCCTCCGGGGTGCGGAGGGACGCGACGTACAGCGGGAGGGGGCGGGCCCCCGCGTCCTCGACCGCGGTGCACAGCGCCTCGATGAACGCGGTGTTCCCGCTCATGTGGTGGGCGCGGTAGTAGAGGACGGCGACCGTCGGCGCACCCTCGGGCACCGCGCGGGCCTCCCGCTCCAGTGCTCCCCACGCGGGGGCCGGGGCGGGCGGCTCGAAGCCGTGGCCGGTCAGCAGCACGGTGTCGGAGAGGAACCGGGCCAACTGCTCCAGGTTGGCGGGCCCGCCGTGCGCGAGGTAGGCGTGCGCCTCGGCGGCGATGCCGATCGGCACGGTGGACGCGGCCATCAACTGGGCGTCGGGGGCCTGCTCACCGGTCAGCACGACGACCGGGCGGCCGGTGGCCAGCACCGCGTCCAGCCCCTCCTGCCATGCCCGTACGCCGCCGAGAAGCCGTACGACGACGAGGTCGACGCCGGCCAGCAGCTCCGGCAGTCCGTCGAGGTCGACGCGGGAGGGGTTGGCGTACCGGTAGCTGACGGGCCCCTCGGAAGCGCGGGCGCTCAGGAGGTCGGTGTCGGACGTCGACAGGAGCAGGATCATGCTGCGTCAGGCCTTCCTCGGGGTGTCCACGCCCCGGGCGGTGTCGGAGGGTCTCCCCGGGCGATCCGGTGGCTACCGGGCACTCGGGGAAGGGAGTTCCTGACTCGTCCGGCAGCCGGTGGTGGCGGCCGGACTCACAGTGGCGGGACCGCGCCGGAATCTCACCGGGCTTCCTCCCCTGTCGCCGTCTGGCGATGGCGGCCTGAACGGACCACCGTCTGCATCCTAAGCGGCCGGGGTGGGGGCGGGGCAGGGGGCGGGGGTGCGGTGGTGATCACTGTTGGGGGGCAGGGGCGGGGCGGGGATGAGCCGGGGCGGGTCTCCGTGCCTCCTGTCCGCCAGGTCACGGCGCGAGCCCGCTGTCCTCCAGGTCACAGGAGCGAGCCCGCCGATCGGATCGGCGCGGTCGGTATGCTCGCCGCCATGCCCGGTTCCGCCCCCTCGCCCCTTTCCGCGGGCGGCCCAGCCCTCCGCGACGGCGGCGACGCCTGCCCGGGGACGCTGCGGCTGCACCAGGCCGACGACGGTGCGCTGGCCCGGGTCCGGGTGCCCGGCGGGGTGCTGAGCGCGGACCGGGCGGACGCGCTGCTCGCGGTGGCCTGCCGGTTCGGGGACGGTGAGCTGCATCTCACCTCGCGCGGCAACGTCCAGCTGCGCGGCCTCGACGCGCAGTGCGGCGGCGGGCCGGCCGAACTGCTCGGCGCCGCCGGGCTGCTGCCGTCCGCCGCGCACGAGCGGGCCCGCAACATCGTGGCCTCGCCGCTCGCCGGACTGGACGGTTCCCCCGCCCTCGGGGACCGGCTGGCCGAGTTGGACGGCCTGGTCTGCGGATCGGCCGCCGCCGCATCGCTCTCCGGCCGCTTCCTCTTCGCCCTGGACTCCGGCCGCGGCGACGTGGACGCACTGGGCGCGGACGTGACCCTGATCGCGGCGGGCGACAGCTGCCTCCTGCGGATCGGCGCCGAGGACGAGGTGTTCCGGGTGCCCGCCGAGGAGGGCCCGCGCGCCGCGCTCCTGGCCGCCGAGGCGTTCCTGCGCGCCGCCCGGGACTCGGCCGCGTGGCGGGTGAAGGACCTGCCCGACGACGTACGGACCGAGCTGGTCCGAGGAATCGGGGCAGCCGCAGGGCCTGCCGTCCACCGGCCCCGCCCGCGTACGGCCACGCCCCCCGCCCCGGGCCCGCACGGTTCCCCGAACGCGATCAGCGTCGGCGTACCTCTGGGACGCCTCGCCCCCGCCCAGTGGCGGCTGCTCACCGAGACGGCCCGCCGTTACGGGGACGAGCTGCGGCTCACCCCGTGGCGCGGGATCGTCGTCCCCGGGCCGTTCGGGCGGCCGGACGAGGCGGCGGAGGCGCTCCACGCCCTGGCGGCGGCCGGGCTGATCACCGCCCCCGACTCCCCGTGGACCGGTGTCGGCGCCTGCATCGGCCGCCCCGGCTGCGCGAGGTCCCTGTCCGACGTGCGGGCCGAAGCGGGGGCCGCTGTCGGACGGGTCGGGCGGCTCCCTGTGTACTGGTCCGGGTGCGAACGCCGCTGCGGTCACCCCCACGGGGAGTGGATCGACGTGGTCGTCACACCGGACGGGCACCGGATCTCGCACGTACGGGGAGAGCGGCGGGATCCCCCGAAGACGGTCCGGGACGACCCGGTGGCGCTGGCGGCGGCGGTGGCCGCGGCCCGCGCCTGAGCACGCTCCCCTCCACTCCACTCCCCCACTACCGGCAGAAGAAAGCGACAGCACTGTGCACCAGTACGAGAAGGACGGACCGGCGATCTACCGCCAGTCCTTCGCCACCATCCGCGCGGAGGCGGATCTGGCCGGGCTGCCCGCCGATGTGAGCCAGGTCGCCGTCCGGATGATCCACGCCTGCGGCATGGTCGACCTCGTAACGGACCTCGCCTTCTCGCCGAACGCCGTGGCCGACGCCCGCGCCGCTCTGCGCTCCGGCGCCCCGATCCTCTGCGACGTGGCGATGGTGGCCAGCGGCGTCACGCGCAAGCGGCTGCCGGCCGACAACGACGTGGTGTGCACGCTGTCCGACCCGTCCGTGCCCGAGCTGGCGGCGAGGATGGGGACGACGCGGAGCGCGGCGGCCCTGGAGCTGTGGCGGGACCGGATGGAGGGGGCGGTGGTCGCGGTCGGCAACGCCCCGACGGCCCTGTTCCGGCTGCTGGAGATGATCGAGGAGGGCGCCCCGCGCCCGGCCGCCGTCATCGGCGTCCCGGTCGGCTTCGTCGGCGCGATGGAGTCCAAGGAGGCCCTGGCCGAACACCCGTCGGGCCTGGAACACCTGATCATCCGGGGCCGGCGGGGCGGCAGCGCGATAGCGGCGGCGGCGCTCAACGCCATCGCGAGCGAGGAAGAGTAGCAGTGAGCGAGATCTGCGGAACCGGCAGCGGGAGCGGAACCGACAACGGCAGCGGCAGGCTCTACGGGGTCGGGCTCGGCCCCGGCGACCCGAACCTGATGACCCTGCGGGCCGTCCAGGCCATCGGCGAGGCGGACGTCGTCGCGTACCACAGCGCCCGGCACGGCCGCTCGATCGCGCGCTCCATCGCCGCCGCGCACCTGCGGCCCGACCACATCGAGGAGGCCCTGGTCTACCCCGTCACGACGGAGACCACGGACCACCCGGGCGGCTACCGGGGCGCGTTGGAGGAGTTCTACGAGAAGGCCGCGGCCCGCCTGGCGGCACATCTGGACGCGGGCCTGACCGTGGCCGTCCTCGCCGAGGGCGACCCGATGTTCTACGGCTCGTACATGCACATGCACAAGCGCCTGGCCGACCGGTACGCGACCGAGGTCATCCCGGGTGTCACCTCTGTGAGCGCTGCCGCCGCCCGGCTCGGCACGCCCCTCGTCGAGGGCGAGGAGATCCTGACGATCCTCCCCGGCACGCTGCCGGAGGAGGAGCTGACGGCCCGTCTCGCCGCCACGGACACGGCGGTGGTGATGAAGCTGGGGCGGACGTTCCCGGCGGTGCGCGGGGCGTTCGAGGCGTCGGGCCGGCTGCCGGAGGCGCGGTACGTGGAGCGGGCCACGATGGCCGGGGAGCGTACGGGCGAACTGGCGGGCATCGACCCGGAGTCGGTTCCGTACTTCTCGGTGGCGGTGCTGCCGAGCCGGGTGGACGCGCCGAGGCCTTCACCGCGCGGGGGCTCGGGTGACGTGGTCGTGGTCGGCACCGGCCCGGCGGGCCCGCTGTGGCTGACGCCCGAGACGCGGGGCGCGCTGGCGGCGGCGGACGACGTGGTCGGCTACACCACCTACCTGGACCGGGTGCCGGCCCGCCCCGGCCAGGCGCGGCACGGTTCGGACAACAAGGTGGAGTCGGAGCGGGCGGAGTTCGCGCTGGACCTGGCCCGGCGGGGTCACCGGGTCGCGGTGGTCTCGGGCGGCGACCCCGGGGTCTTCGCGATGGCGACGGCGGTCCTGGAGGCGGCCTCGCAGGAGGCGTACGCGGACATCCCCGTACGGGTCCTGCCGGGCGTCACCGCGGCCAACGCGGCCGCCGCCCGCGCGGGCGCACCGCTCGGCCACGACTACGCCACGATCTCCCTCTCGGACCGGCTCAAGCCGTGGGAGGTCATCGCGGAGCGGCTCCGCGCGGCGGCCTCGACGGACTTGGTTCTCGCTCTGTACAACCCGGGCTCCAAGTCCCGTACGTGGCAGGTCGGCAAGGCCCGCGACCTGCTCCTGGAACACCGTTCGCCGGACACCCCGGTGGTGCTGGCGCGGGATGTGGGCGGCCCGACGGAGTCCGTGCGTACGGTGCGGCTGGCCGATGTCGACCCGGCGGAGGTGGACATGCGGACGCTGCTGATCGTGGGCTCGTCGCAGACGCGGTGGGTGAAGCGGGGCGAGGACGGCGGCCGGGGCGTCGTCTGGACGCCGCGTCGCTACCCGGAGGCGTAGAGCCGCGGATGGCAAACGGGGCCCGCTACCCGGAGGCGTAGAGCCGCGGATGGGAAACGGGGCCCGCTACCCGGAGGCGTGGAGGTTCCGCACCCAGCGCACGGCCTCGTCGGGCGTACGGGCCACCGGCACCCCTTCCGGTACCGGTGGCCGCCGGACGACCACGACCGGAATCCCGGCTTCGCGGGCGGCGGTGAGCTTGGGGGCGGTGGCGCCCCCGCCGCTGTCCTTGGTGACGAGGACGTCGATGCGGTGACGCCGGATGATCTCCCGCTCCCCGTCGAGGTCGAACGGCCCCCGGTCGAGGAGCACCTCCATCCGGGCCGGGCAGGGCGGCTCCGGCGCGTCGACGGACCGCACGAGGAACCACAGCGCGTCCAGGCCCGCCCCCGCGAAGGCGGCGAGCCCCATCCGCCCGGTGGTGAGGAAGACCCGCTCGCCGAGTGCGGGCAGCAGCCCGGCGGCCTCGGCCAGCGATCCGGTGGAGTGCCAGCGGTCACCGTCCTGGGCGACCCAGCCGGGCCGGCGGACGGCGAGGAGGGGAACATGGGCCTGGGCGGCGGCCTCGGCCGCGTTCCGGCTCATGGCGGCGGCGAAGGGGTGGGTGGCATCGATGAGGGCGTCGACGCGGTGCTCACGTACCCACTCCGCGAGCCCGTCGGGCCCCCCGAAACCACCGACGCGCACGTCGCCGGGAGGCAGCCGGGGGGCAGCGACGCGCCCGGCGAGCGAGCTGGTGACCCGGGCCCCCGAATCACGGGCGACCAGGTGCTCGGCCAAGCGGCGCGCCTCGGTCGTACCCCCCAGAACAAGAACATGCACAGGCGTCATCATCGGAACGGACTCTTCTCTTGGCATCTTCCCCCTTCTGAAAAAGGGGGGGATTTCCTACGGCTCGCGCCGTGGGGTTTTCTGCTTCGTCGCCGGCTGCCCGCCCGGAGTGCTCCGTTGAGGTCTTACACCGGCTCCACAGACTGTCACCGAGAGCCCCTCGGCCAGCACATTCTTCGCGGCGTTCACGTCACGGTCGTGGGTGACACCGCACGCACATGTCCATGTGCGGACGTTCAGCGGCATCTTCCCTTGGAGAGTTCCGCAGGCGGAGCAGAGCTTGGAGGAGGGGAACCAGCGGTCGATGGCGACCAGGTCCCTTCCGTACCAGGCGCACTTGTACTCCAGCATGCCACGCATTGTGGTCCAGGCCGCGTCCGAGATGGCGCGGGCCAGGGAATGGTTCTTGACCATGTTGCGTACGGTCAGGTCCTCGATCACGATCGTTTGGTTTTCACGAACGAGTCGAGTGGTCAGCTTGTGCAGGTGGTCACGGCGACGGTCGGCGATCCGGGCATGGACCTTCGCGACCTTCCGGCGGGCCTTCGCCCTGTTGTTGGAACCCTTGGTCTTCTTCGCCAGGTTCCGCTGGGCTTTCGCCAGGCGAGCCCGGTCCTTCCGTTCATGCCGGGGGTTGGTGACCTTCTCTCCGGTGGAGAGCGTCACCAGGCTGGTGATCCCGGCATCGATCCCGACAGCGTTCGTGGTCCCGGGCATCGGTGCGGGAACGTCGTCGCACAGCATCGAGACGAACCAGCGCCCGGCCGGGTCCTGCGACACGGTCACGAGGGACGGCGTCGCACCTTCGGGCAGCGCCCTGGACCACACGATGTCAAGCGGTTCGCGCATCTTTGCGAGGGTGAGCCTGCCGTCCCGGTAGCGGAAACCACTGGTGGTGTACTCGGCGGACCGGCGGGACTTCTTCTTCGACTTGAAGCGCGGGTACTTGGCCCGCTTGCCGAAGAAGCTGCTGAACGCCTCCTGCAAGTGCCGCAGCGTCTGCTGCAACGGCACCGACGACACCTCGGACAGGTAGGCCAGCTCCTCGGTCTTCTTCCACGAGGTGAGCATCGTGGAGGTGGCGTTGTAGTTGACCCGCTCCTGACGGAGCGTCCACGCCTCGGACCGTGCGGCGAGCGCCAGGTTGTAGACCTTCCGAACGCACCCGAACGTGCGCGACAGCTCTGCTGCCTGCGCATCGGTCGGATAGAAGCGGTACTTGAACGCCCGCTTCACCTGGTTCGTGGCCACGCTCACAAACTAGCTGCGCTGCGACTTAGGATCAAACCTGCGGGTCGGAGCACGACTTCCTTCGCCCAGGGGGCGAAAGGTCGCCCGTTGCCTGCTCCGCAGGAGCTGTGTTTCCGCAGCACGGGGCATCCACAGGAGGAAAAGATGACCGCTGAGACGCAGGGCGGTCGCACTGCCCAACTCAAGCACACCGGTCTGCGCCCCGGCTGGACGACCGGCGCCTGTGCGACGGCGGCGACGACGGCCGCGTACACGGCGCTGCTGACCGGCGACTTCCCGGACCCGGTGTCCATCACGCTGCCCAAGGGCCAGACGCCGGCGTTCGCGCTGGCGGTGGAGGAGCTGACGGCACAGGGAGCGAGCGCCGGGGTGGTGAAGGACGCGGGCGACGACCCGGACGTGACGCACGGGGCGCTGGTCAGGTCGACGGTACGGAGGCTGCCGCCCGGCTCCGGCGTGGTGTTCCGGGCGGGCCCGGGGGTGGGTACGGTCACCCTCCCCGGGCTGCCGCTGGAGGTCGGGGAGCCCGCGGTGAACCCGGTGCCACGCCGGCTGATGCGGGAGCACGTGGAGCGGGTGGCGGCGGAGCACGGGGTGGCGGGGGACGTGGAGATCACGGTGTCGGTCGACCACGGCGAGGAGATCGCCCGCTCGACGTGGAACGGCCGCCTCGGGATCCTGGGCGGCCTGTCGATCCTCGGCACGACGGGGGTGGTCGTCCCGTACTCCTGCTCGGCCTGGATCGACTCGATCCGCCGGGGCGTGGACGTGGCGCGGGCGGCGGGCCTGACGCATGTGGCGGGCTGCACGGGTTCGACGTCGGAGAAGACGGTCGTCGCGGAGTACGGCCTGCCGGACATCGCCCTCCTGGACATGGGGGACTTCGCGGGCGCGGTGCTGAAGTACGTACGCCGCCACCCGGTCGACCGCCTCACGATCTGCGGCGGCTTCGCCAAGCTCTCCAAGCTCGCGGCGGGCCACCTGGACCTCCACTCGGCCCGCTCCCAGGTGAACAAGCCTTTCCTGGCCGACCTGGCCCGGACGGGTGGCGCGGACGAGGAGCTGGCTTCCCGCATCGCCACCGCCAACACGGGCCTGGAGGCGCTACGCCTGTGCGAGGCGGCGGGGGTGCGGCTGGGCGACCTGGTGGCGGCGCGCGCCCGGGAGGAGGCCCTGTCCGTGCTGCGGGGCGCGCCGGTCGCGGTGGACGTGATCTGCGTCGACCGGGCGGGGGTGGTGGTGGGGCGGGGGTAGGGGCGGAAGCAACGGACTCCGATGCCTCGCACGGTGGAAGACTCGCACCATGAAAGATGTGTCAGCCGCACGGTCTACGCTGCACAGAGGCTGTTGCAGCCTGAGCACATCAGGCTGGACGCTGTCCTCTCAGGGCACTTACGCCGCCCGGCGATCTGCTACCCGATAGGTTCATCCCATGTCCGGCCGTCTTCTGGAACTGCATGTCGAGAACTTCCGCAGCCTTCGCGATGTGACGATCCCCCTCGGACCGCTCACCGTCCTGGTGGGCCCCAACGGCGTGGGCAAGTCGAACGTCCTCAAAGTGTTCGACTTTCTTGCCGCGATCATCCGAACTGACCTACAGCCCGCGCTCGATGAACGCGGAGGATTCGACGAAGTTGCCTTCTGGGGTGGCGAAAAACCGCCAACTTCCCTGGCAATTCGCCTCAAAGCGGACTGGACCACGCATGCGAGCGCGAAGGCTCCGGACGAGTACTCGCTGACCATTCGCAGGCGCTCCCTGCCTGGCAGCCGCGATTCCTACACTTTGTCACGCCAGGAGAGTTTCCAGTTCAAGCGAACTCAGGGCCGGGGCCGTCGGATCACGATTTCCGGCGATGAAGCCCGAGTCGTGGACAAGAGGGCCGGTCGTGAGTCCGACGGGGGAAAGTTCGGTATCCAGCGGCTGAGCAGCGGCCTGTCCACCCTGCCCCGGCTGGGACGGTCGGACGGCGGGGAGGAAGTGGCGAGGGTCGCAGAGCGCTTGTCGTCCTTCAGGGTCTTCGACGTGGACGTCACCGCGGCCCGGCAGCCCACACGCACGCACTCGATCAAGGCCGGCCGTCTGGAACCCCACGCAAAGAACCTGGCGGCGTTTCTGATCCAGCTCAGCACGGACGAGGAGCGCTGGGATCATCTGACACACGATGCCCGCCGCATTCTTCCGCAGCTGGATGCGATCGAGTTCGAGCAGGTCGGGGGCTTCGCCGATCGGCTGGCAGTGGTGCTCCGTGAACGCGGACTGCGGCGGCCCACTCCACTGGCTGATGCCTCGTTCGGGACGGTACGCCTTCTGGGTCTGCTGGCGATGCTCTACGACCCGCAGCCCCCAGCCCTGACGTGCGTCGAAGAGATCGACCACGGCCTGCATCCCCAGGCGCTGGAGCTCATTGTCGAGCGGATGAGGGAAGCCTCGACGCGTACGCAGTTCATCGTGGCGACTCACTCTCCCGCACTCGTCGACCGGCTGGAACCCCACGAATTCATCGTGTGCGACCGGGACGAGGACGGAGCGTCCATCATTCCCGCCCTGACGACGAACGAGATTCGGACGATCGTCGCGGAGACGGGTGACCAGCCCCTTGGTGAGCTGTGGTTCTCCGGTGTCCTGGGGGGCGACCTGACCGAGGACGAGCTGTGAGCCGCAGGCGGATACCCAAGCCGCTCGGCCGGGGCATCGTCGTGCTTGCGGGCGAGAGCGCGAATGACCGCCGCATGCTGGCCGCGTTCATCAAAGCCGCCCATCCGGCCCTTGCCGCCGCAGTCACCCTCACCGAGATCACCGATCCCGTGCGACTGCGAAAGAAGTCAGGCGCTGAACTGGCCACGGCAGCAGGCACTCTGGTCAGCAAGGCGCGCGGCAAAGCCCGCTTGAAAGCCGGCGAGTTCGTCGGAATCGCCGTGCACGAAGACATGGACGCCTGCCCCGGCCCCGCTTACGACGCCGCACGAAGGGCTGTGTCGGCCGCGCTCGGCAAGGCGGTCGGCGACTCATCATCCGTATACGCGCTCGCTGCCGCCGAGTCCGAAGCTTGGCTTCTGCTCTTTCCCGAGGCATTCACGCTCCACCGGGCTTCCTGGAGGATTCCGGCGACGTGGAAAGGCAAGGACAGCGGGCGTCGCCAGACTCCGAAGGAAGACCTCGAAGGGATCCTCACGAGCCCTCGCTTCAGGGAGAGCGACGGCCCGGAGATCGCATCCGCGGCTCTGGCGCACGGATTGCTCACCGAGCCCAAGGGATCGAATCGTTCCTACCAGGAATTCCTCGCGGACATCCGCGACTGGCAGGTTCCCCGCCCGTCGGGTCGCTGATCCTCGCCCGTGGCCCGGAACCGCCCTCTCCTACTGGTCGCGGGTGGCTCCCGACGCGGCGGCGAGCCGGGACCGCCACCCGTCCGGGTTCCGCCCGGCCTCCACGGCCACTGCCGCTTCCTCCGCGAGGTCGACGCCGAGGTCCGCCGCCCGGCGTTCGGCCCAGCGGGCCCAGGCGGCGGCCTGCCGGCAGTCCGGACACTCGGTCTCGCCCGCCATGGCCCGGAAGACGTGCTCGCTACCTGGCCCCGCACAGGTGATGAGCGGCGGAACGTACCGAGGGACGGCAGACGGTGGCGTCGGGTCGGGTGGCAACGGATCCGAGGTCGACGGCTCCGGCTCGACGTCCCGTGCCGGCAGGGCGGCTTCGGGCATCTTCTCCAGAAGCCGATGCCCCAGGAACCCGGCGGCGCACCGCACCCCGCCCCTCGGAAGTCGGCTGCTCAACACCCGTCGCAGCTCGCCGCCGGAGATCCCGCGCCGGAACCACTCGGCAGCCTGCGCGACGAGGGGCCGGGCTTCGGCCACACCGAGGTGAAGATCCTCAGAGGCATGCCGAAGCGACAACAACACCCTCTCGGCTTGGTCCTCTTCAGCCGTCAACGGCCCATACGCCATCGCTGTACGCGGGGCTTCGGTGGGTGGGCGGGAAGAGTTCTTCTCCTGTTCTTCGTCTACCGGTAGTTGATGACCGACGGTCCGAGCCTTCGGCTGACCGACGGTCGGAAACCGCACACTCGGAGACGAGGGATCGCCGATGCCGACACTGTGCCAGAGGCCGAGAACCTCGGCCTCGGCCAACGGTACGTTGGAGAAGAGCTGTTGGGTGACCCAGCGCCCCCGCTCACCGGAGACCCGCCGCTCATGCACGAACCCGTGCATGACCAGTTGCTCCTTGGCTCTCTGGAAGGCCCGCCCCTTGATGCCCAGCTTCCGGGCGTGCTCGGACAACGCGAGGTGCGCCTGCGCGTCGGGCAACCCTTGCGGCGGCGCAGGTGGCAGACCCCCGACGTCACTTCCGCCAGAACAGGTGATGCGTCATGCCGCTCGGGCTCGGCACGACATCCAAGTGGTACCGGTCACGCAGGTCGTCCGGCGAGTCCCACAGGCTCAGGCCCGTGCCCAGCTTCACCGGGGAGACCGCCACGTGCAGGGTGTCGACCAAACCGGCGTCGAGGAACTCGCGGATGGTGGTGACGCCGCCGCCGAGCCGGACGTCCTTGCCGCCCGCGGCTTCCCGCGCCCGGTCCAGCACCGTCGCCGGGTCGGCGTCGACGAAGTGGAACGTGGTGTCGGAGAGCGTGAACGAAGGGCGCGTGTGGTGCGTCATCACGAACACCGGGGTGTGGAACGGGGGTTCGTCGCCCCACCAGCCCTGCCACTCGTGGTTCTCCCACGGGCCGCGCTGCGGGCCGAACTTGTTGCGGCCCATGATCTCGGCCCCGATGTTGTGCGCGAAGTCCCGCGTGAAGTAGTCGTCCAGGCCGCGGCTCCCGCCGGGGTCCGTGCGGTTCGGCCAGCTCGCCGTCGCGCCCGCCCAGGAGAAGAGCCGGCCCGGGTCGACGTGACTGCCGAACGGCCTCTCCAGCGTCTGGTCCTCGCCGGCGGCGATTCCGTCGCTCGACACCGTGAAGTTCTGAACTCGCAGCAGTTGAGCCATGCCGTCCGTCCTCCTGTGGTCCGGTCCTGACGTTCTCCGTGGGTAGACCGGGGGCGCCGCCTCAACTCATCGGTCGGTCGCGTCCGCAGGTCTCTCCTCCTCACCCACTATCGCCGTCCGTCCCCCGTACGCTGCTGAGCCGCACCGCCTCAGCGATCACCAGGGGAGCCCATGAGCCAACAGTCGGACCAGTCGGGCCGGAAGCCGTTCCTGTACGTCGTCGTCTGCGCGGCCGGCGTCGCCCGTGACGTCGACCGGCTGTTCGCCGCCGCGCAGGACGCCGGCTGGGACGTGGGCGTCGTCGCCACCCCGCAGGGGCTCGGGTTCCTCGACGCGGCGGCCGTCGAGGCGCGGACCGGGTATCCGATCCGCTCGGGCTGGCGCTCCCCCGGCGATCCCCGGCCGTTCCCGGACCCGGACGCGATCGTCGTCGCGCCCGCCACGTTCAACACCATCAACAAGTGGGCGGCCGGGATCTCGGACACCCTGGCCCTCGGCATCCTCTGCGAGGCGTACGGGGCCGGCGTCCCCACCGCCGTACTCCCGGCCGTGAACTCCCTGCTCGCCCAGCACCCCGCATACGGCGAAAGCCTGGCCAGGCTGCGCGAGATGGGCGTCCGGGTCAGTGCCCGCACCCCGCACACGCCCAAGTCCGGCGACCCCGCCGCCTTCCCCTGGGAAGAGGCCCTGGAGCTGCTCGCACCGCCGTCCGGCGGCCCCTCGACGGATTTCGGCCGCCCGATAAGGTAATGGCCGGATAAAGAGATCACCAAGTGCGCGCGCCGCCGCACGTCTCGGGAGGAAGCCATGGGAACCCGCCGTACGTCACTGCCCGGAGTGGGTGCTCAGTACGACTTCACGACCGAGACGGGACAGCACATTTCGGTCGTCGTCCACCACGACGGACGCCGGTTCATCGGGTTCTACGAACAGGACGACCCTGATTCGTGCCAACTCTCCGTCCCCCTGACGACAACCGAGGCCACCGCCCTCGCGCACCTCATCGACCCGGCGCCCATCGACGCCGTGCGGACCGAGGGCATCGACCTCGTCACCGAGCACATCCCGCTCGGATCCCGCTCCCCGTACGGCGGGCGGCTGCTGGGGGAGACGCGGGCGCGGACCCGGACCGGGGCGTCCATCGTGGCGGTGCTGCGCACCCACAGCGCGCACCCGTCGCCGGAACCGGATTTTCGACTGGCCATCGGGGACACGCTCGTCGCCGTCGGTACGCGTGAGGGCGTGGACGCGCTCTCCGAGATCATTGCGGAGGGCTGACCGTGCATGACACGACTGCATTGCTGGTGGAGCTGGGGGCCGTCATCCTCGGGCTGGGGCTCGTCGGGCGGTTCGCCGGGCGGATAGGGCTCTCCCCCATTCCGCTCTACCTGCTCGCCGGGCTCGCTTTCGGCCACGGCGGCCTCATCCCGCTCGACGCCAGCGAGGAATTCACCATGGTGGGCGCCGAGATCGGCGTCATCCTGCTGCTCCTCCTGCTGGGGCTCGAATACAGCGCCTCCGAACTCGTCACCAGCCTCAAGACGCAATACCCCTCCGGCGCCGTGGACTTCGTCCTCAATGCCACACCCGGCGCCGTCGCCGCGCTGATCCTCGGCTGGGGGCCCGTGGGCGCCGTCGCGCTCGCCGGTGTCACCTGGATCTCGTCGTCCGGCGTGATCGCGAAGGTCATGACCGATCTCGGCCGGCTCGGTAACCGCGAGACGCCCGTCATCCTCGGCGTCCTCGTCATGGAGGACCTGGCGATGGCGGTGTACCTGCCGCTGCTCACCGCCATGCTCGCCGGGGTCAGTCTGGCCGGCGGCAGCCTCGCGCTGGTCATCGCGCTCGGGGCCGTCGGCCTCGTCCTCTACCTGGCGCTCCGCCACGGCCGTCTGATCAGCCGCGCGGTCTCCTCCGACAACCCGGAGATGCTGCTCCTGGTCGTCCTCGGCCTCACCGTCCTGGTCGCCGGTGTCGCCCAGCAGCTCCAGGTGTCCGCGGCCGTCGGCGCGTTCCTCGTCGGCATCGCGCTCTCCGGCGAGGTCGCCGAGGGCGCCCGCAAGCTGCTCACCCCGCTGCGGGACCTGTTCGCCGCCGTGTTCTTCGTCTTCTTCGGACTCTCCACGAACCCGGCCGACATCCCGCCGGTACTGCTGCCCGCGGCCCTGCTGGCCATCATCACCACCTTCACCAAGATCGGCACCGGCTACTACGCCGCCCGCCGCGCCGGAGTCGGCTCGCGCGGTCGCTGGCGCGCCGGCGGCACCCTAGTGGCGCGCGGTGAGTTCTCCATCGTCATCGCCGGTCTGGCCGTGGCCACCGAGCCGCGCATCGGCCCCATCGCCACCGCGTACGTCCTGATCCTCGTCATCGTCGGCCCCCTCACCGCCCGGTGGACGCAGCCGATCGCGGCGAAGATCGAGGCCCGTCGCGGCGGTGGCGGCGGCGACAAGCCCGTCGGCGTGAGCGGCGCGGAGGCCGAGCCCGTCGCGAAGTCCGCTCCCGAGCGCCGGCTGGGCTCGCACGACGACCTCACCCCGGAGCCGGCGGGCGAGAAGCACGAGTAGGCGCCGCCCTGCCGCTGACACTCGCGGACCACGGCCGGGCCCCCGGACACACACCTCGTGTCCGGGGGCTCCGTCGTCCCCTGCGCAAAGCTCCCGATTCCAGCGCCGCGAGACATCCCGGCTGCTAATCTCTACACGCTTGTAGAGTTGTCAACCTAGGGAGATGTCATGGCTCTGTGGGATCGCATCAAGGAATCCGCCTCGTCGATGCAGACGCAGTTGGAGGCGAAGAAGAACGAGCTGACGTCGGGGTCGTTCCGGGACGCGAGCATGGCCATGTGCGCTCTGGTCGCCGCCGCCGACGGTTCCGTCGACCCGAGCGAGCGGCAGCGCGTCGCTACGCTCATCGCGACCAACGACGTCCTGCGGAACTTCCCCGCCGACGATCTGCAGCGCCGCTTCAACGCGTACGTCGACCAGCTCACCGCCGACTTCGCCTTCGGCAAGGTCAGCGTGCTCCAGGAGGTCGCCAAGGCGAAGAAGAAGCCCGCCGAGGCCCGTGCCGTGGTCCAGATCGGCATCGTCATCGGCGGTGCCGACGGTGACTTCGACGCCTCCGAGCGGGGCGTGGTCCGGGAGGCGTGCTTCGCCCTCGACCTGCCGCCGCACGAGTTCGACCTCTAGCAACCCGCACGGCGAGGAACCCGTACGGCGAGCGACCCGCACGGCCGGCAACCTGCACGGCGAGCAATCCGTACGGCCGGCAACCTGCACGGCGCTTCATCGGCCGGCCCGGGTGCCTCACAGCTCCTTGTCCGGCCAGTCCAGCAGCCGGGCGCCGATGACCGCCGTCTGCAGGCT
Source organism: Streptomyces sp. NPDC058375 (assembly GCF_042723425.1). Taxonomy (NCBI): domain Bacteria; kingdom Bacillati; phylum Actinomycetota; class Actinomycetes; order Kitasatosporales; family Streptomycetaceae; genus Streptomyces; species Streptomyces sp. NPDC058375. Next base: position 24,633 of record NZ_JBHXJG010000075.1, read on the forward strand.
GTAGCGGTGCATCGGGTCCGAAGGGTCGGACCCGGTCAACTGGTGGATGCGTTCCAGGCGGTACGTCAGCGCCCGTACGCTCAACGCCAGCCGGCGGGCGGTCTCGGCGGCGACGCAGCCCGCGTCGAAGTAGACCGCCAGCGTGTTCAGCAGCGGTTCCGCGCCGCCCCTCGCCTTCTGGAGCGGACCCAGCTCGCTGCGCACCAGGTCGGCCATCGCCTGCCGGTCCCGGGTCAGCACCGGGTAGACCATGAGGTCCGAGGCGTACAGCACGGGGTCCTCCATCCCCATCCGGTCCGCCAGATCGAGGGCTTCGAGCGCCTCGTCGTACGAGTGGACCACCCCGCCGGGGCCCTTGTGCGGGCGGCCGACCGCCACCTGTCCGCCGTCCGTCGCCGCGTGCGCCTGCTTGGCGAAGTACCTCAGGACGTCGGGCTGGCTGCCCGGCGCGATGCAGACGATCCGGCCGTCCTTCGTCGTCAGCAGGATCTTGCGCCCGCTGAACCGCGTCAGCAGCGCCGCCTCCACACTGCGCGGCACCGCGTCCGTCTCGGTGTACGCCTCCGGGCCCGACGCCACCGCCACCGCGTGGGCCCGGGAAAGCCGCAGCCCGAAGCGGGTCGCCCGCTCCGCGAGCCGGACCAGATCGCTGCGCCCGTAGAGCAGGTCGTCGATGAACTCCCGGCGCGCCGCCTCCTCCCGCCGTACGGTGAGGCGTTGGGCCCGCTCGAAGCCCTCGGCGAACGCGTCGACCGCCTGCTCCACCGCGGCCAGGACCGCGTCGGTCGCGGCAGGGGAGTTTCCGGCAGTAGCTCGCGGCCAGGCTTCACGGGTGTGCGCCAGGTGCATCGCCACCAGGGCACGCAGCTGATGACCCGCGTCCGCCGCCGCACGGCCCAGCGCGCGCCGCTCCTCCAGTTCGTTACGCGTCAGGCGACGGCCGGTGAGGGCGACTTCGCCCAGAATATGGGCATAATTGCCCAGCATTTCCTCGGGAATCCTCGGCTCGGCCACGTACCCTCCTTCAGCCTTGCAACAGTCCTGTCATTTCCCCAACGCACACGGGGCGGTGCCGGTGCCCGGCATCAGCAAAGCGTAAAGATTGCCGGGATCCGGCAATGCGTTGAGGGGGGCCCGGCTGACAGGATCAGGTCAGCAACAACACGGGGGAAGCACACGGGGGAGCACCGGGGGAAACCGGGGGACGGGGGAGCGGAAGCCCTTCTCGACGCTTGGATCCCGGACCGTCCACGGGGGATCGAGGACGGTCCGGGAGAGGGCCGGCGGGAGGGCTTCCGAAGGGGCACGACCCGGCCGCCGCGGCACGTTACGACCACGCCGCGGTCGCCGGGCCCCGCCGCCCGCCGACCCGGCCGCTCACCGCTCGACCGCTCGTCGACCGGCCGCCGCTCGCCGCCCCCGTACCGGATCACGGACGCGCACCGCCGCAGGGCCTGCGCGCAGAACCGCAGGGGAGGTGGGACCGATGGACGAGTTCCTGAACGCGGCGACCGGATTCCCCGCCGTCATCTTCGGCGCCGCTCTCGTGGTCGTCGTCTGCTTCTGGCTGCTGGTGCTGGCCGGGGCGGCCGGCCACGACTCCTTCGACGCGGACCTCGACACCGGCCCGGTCGGCTTCGGCGGTGTCCCGGTCTCCGTCTCGATCTCCCTGCTGGTCGTCTTCGCCTGGTTCGGCAGCCTGACCGGCACGGTCCTGCTCGACCACAGCCACACCGGCAGCACCACCCGCGCCGCCCTCGCCATCGCCGTGCTCGCGGGGTCGCTGCTCCTCGCCTGGGCGGCCGTCCGCCTCCTCGTCCACCGCTTCCGCCGGTACTTCCCGGCGGAACCTCCGCCATCACGGCTGGACTTCGTCGGGAGCGTCTGCACGATCCGCACCGGCTCCGTCACCGCGGTCTTCGGCCAGGCCGAGGTCGTGTCGCGCGACGGATCGACGGCCATCGTGCAGGTCCGCCGGGCCGCGTCCTTCGCGTCCCCCTCCCGGCTCTCCGGGCCGGGCGCCGAGGAAGCGCCGCTCGTCATGGGCGGCTCCGGACTCCTCTACGCGTACGACGAGGACGGCGAGTTCTTCTGGGTCGCGCCCTACGACGCGGCGCTCGATCCGGGCCCGACCGGCTGACAGCGGCGCTCGGTCCGGGACGAGCGGCCGACGTTCGTCCGGCCCGTCTCCGTTCTGCGTAACCGCTGGTCACCGCCGCACCGCGCTGTGCCACTTCCGTTCCCACCAGCCGCCAAGGACTCTTCTATGGATGCCATCTCCTTGGGCATCGGCGTGCTCATCGCCGTTGTCCTGCTCATCGTCATCGCCATCGCCTTCGTCATCACCCGGCTGTTCCGCAAGGTCGAGCAGGGCAAGGCGCTGATCATCTCCAAGACCAAGAAGGTCGACGTGACCTTCACCGGGGCCGTCGTCCTGCCCGTGCTCCACAAGGCCGAGACGATGGACATCTCGGTGAAGAAGATCGAGATCCACCGCGCCGGGCGCGAGGGACTGATCTGCCAGGACAACATCCGCGCCGACATCCAGATCACCTTCTTCGTCCGGGTCAACAAGACCGTCGAGGACGTCATCAAGGTCGCGCAGTCCATCGGTACGCAGCGGGCGAGTGACAAGGCCGCCATCCAGGAGTTCTTCGCGGCGAAGTTCTCCGAGGCCCTCAAGACGGTCGGCAAGCAGCTCGACTTCGTCGACCTGTACACCAAGCGCGAGGAGTTCCGGGACCGGATCATCCAGGTCATCGGCACCGACCTGAACGGCTACCACCTCGACGACGCCGCGATCGACTTCCTTGAGCAGACCCCGATGGCGCAGCTCGACGGCTCCAACATTCTCGACGCCCAGGGCATCCGGAAGATCACCGAGCTGACGGCGATCGAGCACGTGCGGACCAACGAGTTCCAGCGCACCGAGCAGAAGGAGATCACCCGGCAGGACGTCGACGCCCGCGAGACGATCCTGGAGCTGGAGCGCCGGCAGGCCGAGGCCGAGATCAAGCAGCGCCGCGAGGTCGAGAGCCTGCGGGCCCGCGAGGAGGCGGCCACCGCCCGGGTGCAGGAGGAGGAGCGGCTCGGTTCGCAGAGCGCGTTCATCAAGACCGAGGAGCAGCTCGGCATCCAGCGCGAGAACCAGGCGCGGGAGATCGCCGTCGCGCAGAAGAACCGCGAGCGGGTCATCGCCGTCGAGAGCGAGCGCATCGAGAAGGACCGGATGCTGGAGGTCATCGGGCGTGAGCGCGAGACCGAGCTGAACCGGATCGCCGCCACGAAGGAGGTCGAGGCCGAGCGCCGCGAGGTCGCCGACGTCATCCGCGAGCGGATCGCGGTGGACCGTACGGTCGCCGAGCAGGAGGAGTCGATCCTCACCCTGCGCGCCGTCGAGGACGCCGAGCGGGCCCGGAAGTCGGTCATCATCGCCGCCGAGGCGGAGGCGCAGGAGAAGCTGGTCAAGGACATCAAGGCGGCCGAGGCGGCGGAGGCGGCCTCGACGCACCTGGCGGCCGAGCAGCTCACGCTCGCCGAGGCGCGACTCAAGACCGCGGACCTGGACGCGCAGGCCAAGCTCCGGCTGGCGGAGGGCGTCCAGGCCGAGACGGCCGCGCCGGGGCTCGCCGCCGTACAGGTGCGGGACGCGGAGGCGGACGTCACCGAGAAGGCCGGTCTCGCGGAGGCCGAGGCGACGGCGGCCCGGCTCAAGGCCGAGGCGGAGGGCGCGCGGCTCAAGGCGCTCGCCGACGCGGAGGGCACCCGGGCGCAGGCGACCGCCGACGCGGCGGTCATCGGCGAGAAGCTGAAGGCGGAGGCCGCGGGGCTCACGGAGAAGGCGGCCGCGATGGCGGCGCTGGACGAGGCGTCGCGCGGGCACGAGGAGTACCGCCTGCGGCTCGACGCGGAGAAGGAGATCCGGCTGGCCGGCCTGGACGTGCAGCGGCAGGTCGCCGAGGCGCAGGCGTCGGTCCTGGCGACGGGTCTGGAGAACGCCGACATCGACATCGTCGGGGGCGACTCGGTCTTCTTCGACCGGCTGGTCTCGTCGGTCTCGCTCGGCAAGGCGGTGGACGGCTTCGTGGAGAACTCGCAGACCGCGCAGGCGCTGGCGGGGCCGTGGCTGGACGGTTCGTCGTCGTTCACCGATGACCTGAGCCGGGTGCTGGGGTCGGTCTCCACGGGTGATGTGCAGAACCTGACGGTGTCGGCGCTGCTGATGCGGCTGATGGGGTCGCCGGGGGCGGCGTCGGGCCAGGTGGAGCAGTTGCTGGCGGCGGCGCGGGAGTTGGGGCTTGCGGATCTGCCGGTGTCTTCGGTGACGAACGGTACGAAGGTGGCTCCCGCGGGTGTGTCCCTGAACGGGGCGGGGGCGACGGGGTAGCCCCGGGG
>NZ_JBHXJG010000076.1:0-18718 GCF_042723425.1 Streptomyces sp. NPDC058375
CCCTACCGGCGGGCGGTGCGGCGTACGGCGGGAGAACCGGTCAGGCCGCCCACTGGCTGATTCGGCCCCGTGCCCGGGACGTGGCACGATGCGGTCATGTCCTCCGAGTTGACCGATCTCTGCCGGTATCCGATCGTGCAGGCCCCCATGGCGGGCGGCGCGTCCGGACCCCAGCTCGCCGGGGCCGTCGCCGAAGCCGGCGGGCTCGGATTCCTGGCCGCCGGGTACAAAACGGCGGACGGGATGTACAACGAGATCAAACAGCTCCGCCGGCTCACCGGCGGGCCGTTCGGCGTCAACCTCTTCATGCCGCAGCCCGTGCTCGCCGACCCCAGCGCCGTCGAGGTCTACCGCCACCAGCTCGCCGGCGAGGCCGCCTGGTACGAGACCCCGCTCGGCGACCCGGACAGCAGCGGCGACGACGGCTACGAGGCGAAGGTCGCGATCCTGCTGGAGGACCCCGTCCCGGTCGTCTCCTTCACCTTCGGCTGCCCCACCCGCGACACCCTGGACGCCTTCGCTCGAGCCGGGACGCACACCATCGTCACGGTCACCTCCGCCGAGGAGGCCCAGGGCGCCCAGTGGGCGGGCGCCGACACCGTCTGCGTCCAGGGCGTCGAGGCGGGCGGCCACCAGTCCACCCACCGCGACGACCCGCAGGTCGACCAGACCGGCACCGGGCTGCTCTCCCTGGTCACCCAGGTCCGCGAGACCGTCCAGATCCCGATCGTCGCCACCGGCGGCCTGATGCGCGGCTCCCAGATCGCCGCCGTCCTCGCGGCGGGCGCGGACGCCGCCCAGCTCGGCACCGCCTTCCTGATCTGCCCCGAGTCCGGCGCCCACCTGCTGCACAAGCAGGCCCTGACCAACCCCCTGTTCGTCCGCACCGAGCTGACCCGCGCCTTCTCCGGGCGGCCCGCCCGCGCCCTGGTCAACCGCTTCGTCCGCGAACACGGCCCGTACGCCCCCGCCGCCTACCCCCAGGTCCACTACGTCACCAGCGGGCTGCGCCAGGCCGCCGCCAAGGCCGGCGACGCCCAGGGCATGGCCCTGTGGGCCGGACAGGGCCACCGGATGGCCCGCGAACTGCCCGCGGGCGAGCTGATCGAACTGCTCGCCGCCGAACTGGAGGCCGCCCGGGCGGCCCTGAGCATGAGGAGCCCCCGGTGACCGCACCGGTCTTCGTCGTCGAACGGATGCCCACCGGGCCGGAGTTCGTCCTGGACGGCCCCGAGGGGCGGCACGCCGTCTCCGTGAAGCGGCTCCAGCCGGGCGAGGAGGTCGTCCTCACCGACGGGCTCGGCCACTGGGCGGAGGGCGAGGTCCGCTCCGCCGAGGGCAAGGACCGCCTCACCGTCACGCTCCACGCGGGCGTCCAGGAGGAGCCGGAGCCCACGCCCCGCATCACCGTCGTCCAGGCGCTCCCCAAGGGCGACCGGGGCGAGCTGGCCGTCGAGACGATGACCGAGACCGGCGTCGACGCGATCGTGCCCTGGCAGGCTGCGCGCTGCATCACGCAGTGGAAGGGCGACCGGGGCGCCAAGGCCCTGACGAAGTGGCGCAGCACGGCACGCGAGGCGGGCAAGCAGTCCCGCCGGGTGCGCTTCCCCGAGGTGGCCGAGGCCATGACGACCAAGCAGGTCGCCGCCCTGCTGGCCGGTGCCGACTTCGCCGGGGTCCTGCACGAGGACCGCGACCACGACAGCACCCCGCTCGCCACCGCCGAACTCCCGGCCGAGGGCGCGATCGTGCTCGTCGTCGGCCCCGAGGGCGGCGTCTCCCCGCAGGAACTGGCCGCCTTCGCCGAGGCGGGCGCCCGCCCCTACCGGCTCGGCCGCAGCGTGCTGCGTACGTCGACGGCGGGGACGGCGGCGACGGCACTGCTGCTGGGACGCACCGGCCGCTGGGGATGAGCTGCTGCGGGGCGCACCCGGCCGCTGGGATGAACAGGGCCCGGCGGCCCGGCAAGAGGCTCTAGCATGAGCCGTACTGATCATCAGCGAATGAGGAGGCCCGGCGTCATGGCGGGAGAGCCGCAGTCCGACTGCCTGTTCTGCAAGATCGTTTCGGGAGACATCCCGGCGACCATCGTCCGTGAGAGCGAGACCACCGTCGCCTTCCGCGACATCAACCCGCAGGCGCCGACCCACGTCCTGGTCATCCCGAAGGTCCACTACCCGGACGCCGCCTCCCTCGCCGCCGCCGAACCGCAGATCGCCGCCGACGTGCTGACCGAGGCCGGAGCGGTCGCCGCCGACGAGAAGATCGACTCCACGGGCTACCGGGTCATCTTCAACACCGGCTCCGGCGCAGGACAGACCGTCTTCCACGCGCACGCCCACGTCCTGGGCGGCCGCGGCCTCCAGTGGCCCCCCGGATAGCCCTTCCCGTACAGCAGCAGCGCAGGAGCGTTTCCCCATGTCCGTACGCGAGCTGGTGGTGCTCGGCACCGCCAGCCAGGTCCCCACCCGCCACCGCAACCACAACGGCTATCTGCTGCGCTGGGACGGCGAGGGCATCCTCTTCGACCCCGGTGAGGGCACCCAGCGCCAGATGCTGCGGGCAGGGGTCGCCGCGCACGACATCGACCGGATCTGTATCACCCACTTCCACGGCGACCACTCCCTCGGGCTCGCCGGGGTGATCCAGCGGATCAACCTCGACCAGGTGCCGCACCCGGTCACCGCCCACTACCCGGCGAGCGGGCAGCACTTCTTCGACCGGCTGCGGTACGCCACCGCCTACCGCGAGACCGTCGAGCTGGACCAGGTCCCGGTCGCCGGCGACGGCGGCATCCTCGCCACCACCCCCGCGTACACCCTGGACAGCGAGAAGCTCTCGCACCCCGTCGAGTCGTACGGCTACCGCCTCACCGAACCCGACAGCCGCCGGATGCTTCCCGCTCTCCTCAAGGAGCACGGCATCGCCGGACCGGACGTGGGCCGCCTCCAGCGCGAGGGCTCCCTCGGCGGCGTCACCCTGAAGCAGGTCTCCGAGCACCGGCGCGGCCAGCGGTTCGCGTTCATCATGGACACCCGGCTCTGCGACGGGGTGTACGCGCTCGCCGAGGGCTGCGACATGCTCGTCATCGAGTCGACCTTCCTCGACGAGGACGAGAAACTCGCCGCCGACCACGGCCACCTGACCGCCGGACAGGCCGCCCGGGTCGCCAAGGAGGCCGGCGTACGGCACCTCGTGCTGACCCACTTCTCCCAGCGCTACAGCGACCCGGAGCTCTTCGAGACCCAGGCCCGCGCCGCCGGGTTCGACGGCGAACTCACCGTCGCCCAGGACCTCATCCGCGTCCCCCTGCCCACCCGGCACCACTGACCCCACCAGCACCACCGTTTGCGAGACACCGTGCACCTCCCCAAGGCCGAACTCCACCTCCACATCGAAGGCACCCTCGAACCCGAGCTGGCCTTCGCCCTCGCGGAACGCAACGGGGTGACCCTGCCGTACGCCACCGCCGACGAACTGCGCGCCGCCTACCAGTTCGACGACCTCCAGTCCTTCCTGGACCTCTACTACGCGCTGATGGCCGTCCTGCGCACCGAGGACGACTTCGCCGAACTCGCCGACGCCTACCTCGCCCGGGCCGCCGCCCAGGGCGTCCGTCACGCCGAGATCTTCTTCGACCCGCAGGCCCACACCGCCCGGGGCGTCCCCATCGGCACGGTCATCGAGGGCCTCGGCCGGGCCCTGGAGCGCAGCGAGGAGACCCACGGCGTCTCCACCCAGCTGATCATGTGCTTCCTGCGCGACCTGTCCGCCGAATCGGCCCTCGGCACCCTGGACGCGGCCAAGCCGTATCTGCACCGGATCAGCGCCATCGGCCTGGACTCCGCCGAGGTCGGCCACCCGCCCGCCAAGTTCCGCGCGGTGTACGAGGCGGCCACCGCGCTCGGGCTGCGCAAGGTGGCCCACGCGGGGGAGGAGGGCCCGCCGGAGTACATCCGCGAGGCCCTGGACGTTCTCGGCGTCGAGCGCATCGACCACGGGCTGCGCTGCATGGAGGACCCGGAGCTGGTGGCGAGGCTGGTCGCCGACCGGGTGCCGCTCACGCTCTGCCCGCTCTCCAACGTGAGGCTGCGCACGGTCGACAAGCTCGCCGACCACCCGCTGCCGGAGATGATGGCGGCGGGCCTCCTCTGCACGGTCAACTCCGACGACCCCGCCTACTTCGGCGGGTACGCCGGAGACAACTTCGACGCCGTCCGCGACGCGCTCGCCCTCGACCCGGAGCAGCTGCGCACCCTGGCCCGTAACTCCTTCGAGGCGGCCTTCCTCGACCACGACGAGGAGCGCAGGGCGCGCTACCTGTCCGAGGTCGAGGCGTACGCGTTCGACTGACCGGAACCGCCGTCCGGACCGGCCGTGCGGATCGCGCTGCGCACCAGCCGCCTGCGCCGCAGCGCCGGTACGCGCAGCTCCGTGACGGCCTGCTCCGGCGAACCGAGCTTCGGTACCGCGCCGGACAGGCCGCCGCCGGTGGTGGCGGCGAGCAGAGCGGCCGGGGCGCCACCGCGGCGGCGCACCGAACCGGACACCAGCGGACGGCCGCCGGTGTGCAGCGCCACGGCGGTCACCGGGGCGGCGACCAGCAGGGTGGCCGCGCCCAGGATCATCCCCATCGCCGGATAGCCGGCCTCCTCGGAGAGCACGCTGCCCAGCAGCGGACCGCAGGCCACCCCCACCGAGGAGGCCGAGCCCGCCAGTACCGCCCAGCGGCCGCGTACGTCCAGGGAGGCGGCCAGACCGATGAGGTAGGAGAGGACCACCGGGTAGAAGGTGTTCCACATGATCTCGCCGGTCGCGAACGATCCCAGGTCCGTGGCCGAGGAGCTGAGCACGATGCTCGCGGCGATGACCATGGTCCCCAGCCCGATCGGCACCGCCCGGCCGAGTCGCGCGCCGAGCAGCCCGGCGCCCGTCACCCCGAGCAGACCCGCGCCGAGCGCGGCGGCGAACACCGCGCCGACGGTGACCTCGGACAGCCCGGCCTGGACCAGGCCGATGCGGCTGCTCACGCCCCACAGCGCGTTCTGCGCCATGGACCAGACGAGCATGCCGCCCGCCAGGACGAGCCCGGAGCGGCGGTGCGGGAGCCGACCGGTGATCGGCGAGGCGGTCCCCTCCGCCGCCGTCGCACCGCCGAGCCGGGCGGTCGCGGGCCAGACGAGCAGGGCGACCAGGGCGATCGCGGCGAACGGAAGCCGGTGGCCGCCGCCGAGGTGAGGAATGGTCAGGTAGAGGACGCCCGCCGTGGCGGACACGGTGAGCAGCCCGAGCGAGGACGTCCGGTGCGGGTCGCGCCGGGCGGCGATCCCGGCCCCGGCGACCGCCGTCGCCGTGCCCGAGCCGAAGCCGCCGACCACCACGCCGAGCACCACCAGCGGTACGGACCCGGCGAGCGCGGCACAGCCGTAGCCGATGGCGGCCAGCACCAGCCCGACGCGGGCGGGGGTACGGGCCCCGAACCGCTCGACCCGGCCCGCCAGGGCGAAGCCGGCGCCGGCCGAGCTGAGGAGCAGGGCACTGCCGACCAGACCGGCCTGGGCGGGGCTCAGCCCGAGATGGGCGCTGAGCCGGCCGACGACGGTGGGGAGGAGATAGGAGGCGAGGTAACCGGCGGTGAAGACGGCAACCAGGGGCCACGCGGCACCGGGGCGCGAGGACATGGGCGTTCCTGAAGACATGCCTGAGCAGGCAGGGGGGAGGGGGAGGGGGTACTGCGAAAAGGCAAGGGGGAGGTAAGGCAGGGGTACTGCGGAAAGGCATGGGGGTGCTGCGGAAAGGCATGGGGGTGCTGAGGGAAGGCATGAGGGTGCTGCGGAGGTATGGGATATGCCGGGGGATCGCGGCTCTCGTCGGACAACGTCCCCGAAGGTGCTCGCGGGGCAATTTGTATCAAGCGCTCCCGGCTCCCCGAAAGCCGCCCTGATGTGATCTGGGTCACGTATGCGTTTATACAGCGAAACCCCGGGTATTAGCGCATGTTTATGCAGGTCAGGCGTGCTGCGAACGCATGGGCGCGGATCCTGCGTTCGGTCGGGCGGATCGGGCAGACTGGCCGCAACTCACACGGTCCGGATCGCCCTGCGATCCGCACCCCACGCGGTCCGGAATCCGCCGGGATCCGCCGCACGACCCCGGGAGCGCACGGTGAGCACAGAGACTCCGGGCATCGACCCGCTGCAGGCGCTGCGTGCCCCCCGCGACCCCGCCTGCGACGTCTTCCTGACGGGCCCGGTCTTCCTCGACATCATCTTCACCGGCCTCGACAGCGCCCCCGTGCGCGGCACCGAGTCCTGGGCCCGGGGGATGGGCTCCAGCCCCGGCGGCGTCGCCAACATGGCCACCGCCCTCGCCCGTCTCGGCCTGCGCACCTCCCTCGCCGCGGCCTTCGGCGACGACCACTACGGGGAATACTGCTGGGACGCCCTGGAGCAGGGCGAGGGCATCGACCTGTCGATGTCGCACACCGTCCCCGGCTGGCACTCCCCGGTCACCGTCTCCATGGCGTACGAGGGCGAGCGCACGATGGTCTCGCACGGCCACGAGGCCCCGGCCCCGGCTCCCGTGGCCGGAACCGGAGGCGGAACCCCCACCGGAACCACCGGAACCACCGGAACCACCACCGGGACCACCGGAACCACCACCGGGACCACCGGAACCGGAACCGGAACCTCCGACGGAGCCCTCGCCCCGGCGTTCCCGCACTGCCCGCCGCGCGCCCGTGCCGCCATCGCCTCGCTCGTCCCGGGCCGGAGCGAGCCCTGGGTGGCCAGCGCCGCCCGCAACGGCGCGCTGATCTTCGCCGACGTCGGCTGGGACGAGACCGGCCGCTGGGACCTGGACGCCCTGCCCGGCCTGGCGCACTGCGAGGCGTTCCTGCCCAACGCCGAGGAGGCGATGCGCTACACCCGTACCGACTGCCCCCGCACCGCCGCCCACGCGCTCGCCGAACGCGTCCCGCTCGCCGTGGTCACCCTGGGGGCCGAGGGCGCGTACGCCGTCGACGGCCGTACGGGCACCGCCGCGGAGGTGCCCGCCATCGCGGTGGAGGCGCTCGACCCGACCGGAGCGGGGGACGTGTTCGTCGCCGGCTTCGTGACCGGCACCCTCGCCGACTGGCCGCTCGCCGACCGGCTCGCCTTCGCCGGGCTCACCGCCGCCCTCTCGGTCCAGGAGTTCGGCGGCTCGCTCTCCGCCCCCGGCTGGGCTGAGGTCGCCGCCTGGTGGCAGCTCATCCGCACCCTCGACGACCAGGACCCGGCCGCCCTGGAGCGCTACGCCTTCCTGGACGACCTGCTGCCCACCACGGCCCGCGCCTGGCCGCTGCGGCGCGCGGTGCCCACGATCGGATTCCGCCAGTGAGCGGGGCGCCGGGCCGGGCCCGTCCACCCGGGTCGCACACACGGGCGGTAAAAGCACTCTGCGTTGTCAGCGCCAGGTCGTAGGCTTGGTAATCCAGAGGTTGTCGAGCAGCGAGAACCCTGCAACGGGAGGTATGCGCAGGCCATAGGGCCGGCCCATGACTCAGTCACCCACACACCCGCAGGCGCGTGCCCAGATCAGGATCCCGGCCGCACACCCCATGGTGATGCTCCTCGGATCGGGCGACTCGCTGTTGCGCGTGATCGAAGAGGCTTTCCCGGCGGCCGACATCCACGTCCGGGGCAACGAGATCAGTGCCACGGGCGAGGCGGCCGACGTCGCTCTCATCCAACGCCTGTTCGACGAGATGATGCTCGTGCTCCGCACCGGAGCGCCGATGACGGAGGACGCAGTGGAACGGTCGATCGCCATGCTCAGGGCGGCCGGCAACGGGCAGGGAGACCCCCAGGGCGAGACGCCCGCCGAAGTGCTCACGCAGAACATCCTCTCCAACCGCGGCCGCACCATTCGCCCCAAGACGCTCAACCAGAAGCGGTACGTGGACGCGATCGACGAGCACACGATCGTGTTCGGCATCGGTCCCGCCGGTACGGGCAAGACCTACCTCGCCATGGCCAAGGCGGTCCAGGCGCTCCAGTCCAAGCAGGTCAGCCGGATCATCCTGACCCGGCCCGCGGTCGAGGCGGGGGAGCGGCTCGGCTTCCTGCCGGGCACCCTGTTCGACAAGATCGACCCGTATCTGCGCCCGCTCTACGACGCGCTGCACGACATGCTCGACCCCGACTCGATCCCGCGGCTGATGGCGGCGGGCACGATCGAGGTCGCGCCCCTGGCATACATGAGGGGTCGCACCCTTAATGATGCGTTCATCATCCTCGACGAAGCGCAGAACACCAGCGCCGAGCAGATGAAGATGTTCCTCACTCGCCTCGGCTTCGACTCCAAGATCGTCATCACCGGTGACATCACCCAGGTCGACCTGCCGAGCGGCACCAAGAGCGGGCTGCGGCAGGTCCAGGAGATCCTGGAGGGCCTGGACGACGTGCACTTCTCCCGGCTCACGTCCCAGGATGTCGTCCGGCACAAGCTCGTCGGCCGTATCGTCGACGCGTACGAGAAGTACGACAGCCGAAACGGTCAGCAGGACGGTCGGGCGGAAGGCCGCCAGGACGGCCGACGCGACCGCCGAAAAGGGAAGTAGTCGCAGCGCACCATGTCGATCGACGTCAACAACGAGTCCGGAACCGAGGTCGACGAGCAGGCGATCCTCGACATCGCCCGCTACGCACTGGCCCGGATGCGGATCCACCCGCTGTCCGAGCTCTCGGTGATCGTGGTGGACACCGACGCCATGGAACAGCTGCACATCCAGTGGATGGACCTCCCCGGTCCGACCGATGTCATGTCCTTCCCGATGGACGAGCTCCGTCCGCCGGCGAAGGACGACGAGGAGCCCCCGCAGGGGCTCCTCGGTGACATCGTGCTCTGCCCGGAGGTCGCGAAGAAGCAGGGCGAAGAGGCTCCGACGCAGCACTCCATGGACGAGGAGCTCCAGCTCCTGACCGTCCACGGGGTGCTGCACCTGCTGGGGTACGACCACGAGGTGCCCGACGAGAAGGCCGAGATGTTCGGTCTCCAGGCCGCCATCGTGGACGGCTGGCGCGGAGAGCACGGGCTCACCGGCGCGTCCCCCGCCCCCACCGTCTCGTGAGCGCCCCCTTGATCGTCGGCGCCGTCCTGCTGGTCATGGTCGGCTGGCTGGCCGCCTGCGCCGAGGCCGGCATCGCCCGTACCTCCAGCTTCCGGGCGGACGAGGCGGTCCGGTCCGGCCGGCGCGGCAGCGCGAAGCTCGCGCAGATCGCGGCCGACCCGACCCGCTATCTCAACGTCGCCCTGCTGGTGCGGGTCGCCTGCGAGATGTCGGCCGGGGTCCTCGTCACCTACGTCTGCCTCCAGGAGTTCCCGGAGACCTGGGAGGCGCTGGCCGTCGCGATGGGTGTGATGGTCCTCGTCAGTTACGTGGCCATCGGCGTCTCCCCGCGCACCATCGGCCGCCAGCACCCGCTGAACACGGCCACGGCCTCGGCGTACGTCCTGCTGCCGCTGGCCAGGATCATGGGCCCGATTCCGCAGCTGCTGATCCTCGTCGGCAACGCCCTGACCCCGGGCAAGGGGTTCCGCAAGGGCCCGTTCGCCAGCGAGGCCGAGCTGCGCGCCATGGTCGACCTGGCGGAGGCGGAGTCGCTCATCGAGGACGACGAGCGCCGCATGGTGCACTCTGTTTTCGAGCTGGGCGACACCCTGGTCCGGGAGGTCATGGTGCCGCGCACCGACCTCGTCTCCATCGAGCGCTACAAGACGATCCGCCAGGCCCTCACCCTCGCCCTGCGCTCCGGCTTCTCCCGGATACCGGTCACCGGCGAGAACGAGGACGACGTCGTCGGGATCGTCTATCTCAAGGACCTGGTCCGCAAGACGCACATCAACCGCGAGTCCGAGGCCGACCCGGTCTCCACCGCGATGCGCCCGGCCGCCTTCGTCCCCGACACCAAGAACGCCGGTGACCTGCTGCGCGAGATGCAGCAGGACCGCAGCCACGTCGCGGTCGTCATCGACGAGTACGGCGGCACCGCGGGCATCGTCACCATCGAGGACATCCTGGAGGAGATCGTCGGCGAGATCACCGACGAGTACGACCGGGAGCTGCCGCCCGTCCAGGAGCTGGAGAACGGCTGCTATCGGGTCACCGCCCGGCTCGACATCGGAGACCTCGGCGACCTCTTCGACCTCGACGAGTACGACGACGAGGACGTGGAGACCGTCGGCGGCCTGCTCGCCAAGGCGCTCGGCCGGGTTCCGATCGCCGGCGCGTCCGCCGTCGTCGAGCTGCCGGACCAGCGCAGGCTGAGGCTCACCGCGGAGTCCCCGGCGGGCCGCCGGAACAAGATCGTCACGGTCCTCGTGGAGCCCGAGCACAAGGAACCCGAGGAGGAGGAAGCGGAATGACGCCGGAGCGGCTGCGGGCCTTCTGCCTGGAGTTCAACGCGAGCGTGGAGGAGTTCCCGTTCGGCCCGGAGACCTCCGTCTTCAAGGTGCTCGGCAAGATGTTCGCCCTCACCGCGCTGGACGCCCGCCCGCTCACGGTCAACCTCAAGTGCGACCCGGACGAGGCGATCCGGCTCCGCGAGGCGCATCCCGCGATCGTGCCCGGCTGGCACATGAGCAAGCGCCACTGGAACACGGTCACCGTCTCCGGCGTCCCGGACCGGCTGCTGCGCGAGCTGGTCGAGGACTCCTACGACCTGGTGGTCGCCGGCCTCCCGAAGGCGGAGCGGCTCCGCCTGGACCGGCCGTAGGGCGTACTACGCGTACGTGGACGGGCCCGCTCCTCCCCGTGGAGAGAGCGGGCCCGTCCTCGTAACCCCAGGTGCTCAGCCCCGGCGCAGTCCCGCCGCCACCGCCGCGCCCGCCGCCAGCAGAACCGCTGCTGCCCAGCTGCGGGTGCCCGCCCGGCCGGACCCGGCGATCGTGCTGCACACCCCGCTGCCCGGCACCGGCTGCGAGGCCAGGCTCCAGTGGCTCGCCTCGCCCGAGGGGCGGCGCGGCTCGATGGACCCGGTGCCCGGGTGAGCGCCGAGCCCCGTGCCGGGGTGACCCGCACGGGTCCGCCGCCCGCTTCGTATGCTCGTGCCATGACCGACACCACCAACGCCGCCGACCTCGACGCCGAGGACCGCAAGATCGTCACCCTGGCGCGCAGCGCCCGCGCCCGCAACGGGGTGCCCGAGGGGGCGGCCGTACGCGACGAGACGGGACGTACGTATGTCGCGGGCACGGTGGCGCTGGAGTCGCTGAAGCTCAGCGCGCTGCAGACCGCCGTCGCCATGGCCGTGGCCAGCGGCGCCACCTCGCTGGAGGCGGCGGCCGTCGTCTCCGCCGCCGAGACGCCCTCCGCCGACGACCGGGCGGCGGTGCGGGACCTGGGCGGACCGGACACCCCGGTGCTGCTCGCGGGCCCGGACGGCACCCTGCGGGTCCGCGTCACGGCGGGCTGAGCGACCGCTCCGGCGGCCGTTCCCTCCGGCCCTCCGGCGCGTCCCGGCGTACCGCTGTACGAGAGCGCCGCCGGGATCGGGGAGAATGGTCGCCATGAGCGCTCGACCGAACCAAGAATCCGCTGCCCCGCAAGCGGAGACCACCTCCCCCCACCGGGCCGGCTTCGCCTGCTTCGTGGGCCGCCCCAACGCGGGCAAGTCCACCCTCACGAACGCTCTCGTCGGTCAGAAGGTGGCGATCACCTCCAACCGCCCCCAGACCACCCGGCACACGGTGCGCGGCATCGTGCACCGCGACGACGCGCAGTTGATCCTGGTCGACACCCCCGGCCTCCACAAGCCGCGCACCCTGCTGGGCGAGAGGCTCAACGACGTCGTGCGGACCACCTGGGCCGAGGTCGACGTCATCGGCTTCTGCCTGCCCGCCGACCAGAAGCTCGGCCCCGGCGACAAGTACATCGTCAAGGAGCTCGCGGGGATCAAGAAGACCCCCAAGATCGCCATCATCACCAAGACCGACCTGGTCGAGTCCAAGGCACTGGCCGAACAGCTCCTCGCCGTCTCCGCACTCGCGGAGGAGCTGGGCTTCGAGTGGGCCGAGATCATCCCGGTGTCGGCGGTCAAGGACCAGCAGGTCGGCCTGCTCGCCGACCTCATCGCCCCGCTGCTCCCCGAGAGCCCGCCGCTCTACCCGGAGGGCGATCTCACCGACGAGCCGGAGATGGTCATGGTCGCGGAGCTGATCCGCGAGGCGGCGCTGGAGGGCGTACGCGACGAGCTGCCGCACTCCATCGCGGTCGTCGTCGAGGAGATGCTGCCCCGCGAGAACCGCCCGGCGGGCAAGCCGCTGCTGGACATCCACGCCAACGTCTACATCGAGCGCCCCAGCCAGAAGGGCATCATCATCGGCCCGAAGGGCCAGCGGCTGAAGGACGTCGGCACCAAGTCCCGCAAGCACATCGAGGCGCTGCTCGGCACGCCGGTCTACCTGGACCTGCACGTGAAGGTCGCCAAGGACTGGCAGCGCGACCCGAAGCAGCTGCGCAAGCTCGGGTTCTGAGGCGCGCACGTCCGGCGGCCGGAGGCCGACGCAGCCGTGCGAAGCCGTGAGGCCCCCCGGGGCCGCTGCGTGCGAGCGCGGCAGTGAGAAGGGGTCCCGAAGCAGCTGCGCAAGCTCGGGTTCTGAGGCGTCCTACGGAAGGGGCTGATCTCACGCGCCCTCCTTCAGGACGCGTGAGATCAGCGTGCGCTGCGCCCCGGTCAGATCGGGGTCGGCGCAGTACCCGGTGCGGCCGTCGACCGTGATCTCGTAGCGGAAGCCGTCCGGCACCCCGGTCGGCGGGGCCTCGGACGCCGGGCCGAGCGCCTCCTCGGCGAGGAGGCGCCACTGATCCGCGTCCGCCCGGCCCTCCGTGTCGACCTCATGGCGGCGGGCGATGCCGGCGAAGCCGCCGGTCCGGCTGACCTGGATACGCATGGGGTCCTGTCTATCGGGGGCCGGACGGGCACTCAACCCCGCCCGCCGGCAGGGCACTCGACGGTCCGGGTCAGGCCCGGGTGGAGACGCCCACCTCTGACCACGCCTTGAGGACCGCCTCCCGCTCGTCCGCCTCGCCGAAGCGGGCGCCCGCCGCCGCGACGGTGAGCCGGGCGAACTCCGCGAAGTCCGCGTTCGCCGTCAGCTCGCCGCCGGTCAGCACGTCGAACCAGATCTGCCCGGCGCGCTCCCACGAGTTGCCTCCCAGCGCGGTGGCCAGGAGGTGGAACGCGCGGTTGGGGATGCCGGAGTTGAGGTGGACGCCGCCGTTGTCCTCCTCCGTCTCGATGTAGTCGTCCATGGAGCCCGGCTGCGGGTCCTTGCCGAGGACGTCGTCGTCGTACGCCGTGCCCGGGGCCTTCATCGAGCGCAGGGCGACCCCGCTGACCCCGGGCGCGAGCAGCCCGGCGCCGATCAGCCAGTCGGCCTGCTCCGCGCTCTGGCCCAGCGAGTACTGCTTGACCAGCGAGCCGATGACGTCGGACACCGACTCGTTGAGCGCGCCCGACTGGCCCTCGTAACGGAGGTTGGCGGTGTACTGCGTCAGGCCGTGGGCCAGCTCGTGGGCGATCACGTCGACCGCGACGGTGAAGTCGAGGAAGATCTCGCCGTCGCCGTCCCCGAAGACCATCTGCTCGCCGTCGAAGAACGCGTTGTTGTACTCCTGGCCGTAGTGCACGGAGCCGATCAGCGGCAGGCCCTTGCCGTCGATGGAGCTGCGCCCGTACGCCGAGAGCAGCAGCTCGAAGGTGGCGCCGAGGCCGGCGTACGCGCGGTTGACGCTGGCGTCGGAGGTGGGCTTGTCGCCCTCGTCGCGGACCTTGACGCCCGGCAGCGTGGTGCCCCTCTCGCAGTCGTACAGCGTGCGGTGGGGCTTGGACGGGACCGCGCCGGCGGTGTGCCGGATCGGCGTCGCGGCGAGCGCCGTCATCCGGCGGCGGTCGCGGCGCAGGGCGTCGGCCTCCAGGGTGCGGCGGGCCGGCTCCGCGAGCCGGGGCTCGGCGGACCGGGAGAGGTGATCGAGGATGTGGGGCGGAACGATGGTGCAGAAGACGGGGTGGAGATCGCCGTCGGTTCGAAGGTGCATACATCGACTGTGGCACTCCGTCACCGCGCTGTCACCGGTTGCGACGATGATTGACGAAATGGAGTGATGAGTCACTGTTTACCCGTCATCGATGCCCGGTCCCGCATACTGATACGGACCGACACCACGGGCCACACTCGGTTACGCTCGTCGCATCATGCGTTTCGGGCTGCTTCTCCTTAGCTGCCGCGGCGAGGGCCTGTAGTCGTAGGCCGACCCCCTCCCCGCGGAGTCTGGTGCTGCAGCGACACAGTCGGCCGACCCCCGCTGGACCGAGGAGCCCTACGCCATGACCACCGTGAATCCTGCCGGTAACACCGTGAACCCCGCCGGTGATTCTGTCGGCCGCCCCACCCCGATCACCAACGCGACGCAGCTGCAGAAGCCGTCCGGGATGCCGGTCCACAAGTACGGCGGCTACGAGGCCGTCGACATCGCCGACCGCACCTGGCCCGACAACCGGATCACGGTCGCCCCCCGCTGGCTGTCCACCGATCTGCGCGACGGCAACCAGGCCCTGATCGACCCGATGTCCCCAGCCCGCAAGCGCGAGATGTTCGATCTCCTGGTCAAGATGGGCTACAAGGAGATCGAGGTCGGCTTCCCGTCCTCCGGCGAGACCGACTTCAACTTCGTCCGCTCCATCATCGAAGAGGGCGCGATCCCCGAGGACGTGACGATCTCCGTCCTGACGCAGGCCCGCGAGGAGCTGATCGAGCGCACGGTCGAGTCGCTGGTCGGCGCGCGCCGGGCCACCGTCCACCTGTACAACGCCACCGCCCCGACCTTCCGCCGCGTCGTCTTCCGAGGCTCGCGCGAGGAGGTCAAGCAGATCGCGGTGGACGGCACCCGGCTGGTCATGGAGTACGCAGAGAAGATCCTGGGCCCGGAGACGATCTTCGGCTACCAGTACAGCCCGGAGATCTTCACCGACACCGAGCTGGACTTCGCCCTGGAGGTCTGCGAGGCCGTCTGCGACGTGTGGCAGCCGGAGGAGGGCCGCGAGATCATCCTCAACCTGCCCGCCACCGTGGAGCGTTCCACGCCCTCCACGCACGCGGACCGCTTCGAGTGGATGTCCCGCAACCTGACCCGCCGCGAGTTCGTCTGCCTCTCCGTCCACCCCCACAACGACCGCGGCACGGCGGTGGCGGCGGCCGAACTGGCCATCATGGCCGGCGCCGACCGCATCGAGGGCTGCCTGTTCGGCCAGGGCGAGCGCACCGGCAACGTCGACCTGGTCACCCTGGGCATGAACCTGTTCTCGCAGGGCGTCGACCCGCAGATCGACTTCTCGCAGATCGACGAGATCCGCCGCACCAGCGAATACTGCAACCAGATGGAGATCCACCCCCGCCACCCCTACGCGGGCGATCTGGTCTACACCGCCTTCTCCGGCTCCCACCAGGACGCCATCAAGAAGGGCTTCGACGCGATGGAGAAGGACGCGGCGGCCCAGGGCAAGACGGTCGACGACATCGAGTGGGCCGTGCCGTACCTGCCGATCGACCCGAAGGACGTCGGCCGTTCCTACGAGGCCGTCATCCGGGTCAACTCGCAGTCCGGCAAGGGCGGTATCGCGTACGTCCTGAAGAACGACCACAAGCTGGACCTGCCGCGCCGGATGCAGATCGAGTTCTCCCGGATCATTCAGGCCAAGACCGATGCCGAGGGCGGCGAGGTCACCCCGACGCAGATCTGGTCCACCTTCCAGGACGAGTACCTGCCGAACGCCGAGAACACCGCGGCCCGCTGGGGACGCGTACAGCTGCGTTCCGGCCAGACCACGACCGACACCGACGGCCGGGACACCCTGACCGTCGAGGCCACCGTGGACGGCGCCGACACCGTGCTGAGCGGTACGGGCAACGGCCCGATCTCCGCGTTCTTCGAGGCGCTGCAGGCCATCGGCATCGACGCCCGGCTGCTGGACTACACCGAGCACACGATGAGCGAGGGAGCCAGCGCCCAGGCCGCCTCGTACATCGAGTGCGCGATCGACGGCAAGGTCCTGTGGGGCATCGGCATCGACGCCAACACCACCCGCGCCTCGCTGAAGGCGGTCGTCTCCGCGGTAAACCGCGCGGCCCGCTGACGTCCGAACGGCACTCCTGACCCCGATCGCCCGCTTTGGGCGGTCGGGGTTCGGCCATATCCGGGGGTTGTGACGTCCCAGAGGCTGACGTCACATCGCGCATGTGGCTAACATCACGTCCAACACACGGCAATGTTGCCGGAGCGTTACGGAGGTGTGCGACGTGGGGTCAGCCAAAGGACAACGCGCTCTGAGGCCGGTCCTCTGCGGCGTTCGCACCGTCTGGGACGCCGTCGGCGACGGCGTCTTCTACTGCTCCGGCTGCGGGGGAGACCGCAACTACCGCCGGCTCACCGGCCGCCGCCGCCTCACCGTCCTCGGCGTCCCCCTGGTCCGCCGGGGCGAGACCGAGCCCGTCGTCGAGTGCGCCGCCTGCCTCGCCCACCACGCCCCCGAGGCGCTGGACCACCCCACCACGGCCCGGTTCTCCACGATGCTCCGCGAGGCCGTCCACACCGTCACCCTGGCCGTTCTCGCCGCCGGGGGCACCACCTCCCGCACGGTCCTGGAGGCAGCCGTGGCCACCGTGCGCGACGCCGGGCTCGACGACTGCACCCAGGAGCAGCTGTTCACCGTCGTCGAGGTGCTGGCCGCCGACACCGGGCAGGGCTCCGGCACCGACCCGGCCGCCGAGGCCTGCGGCCCGACCCTCGCCATCGAGCTGCACGAGGTGCTGGCCCCGCTCGCCCCGCACCTGGCCACCGCCGGCCGCGAGTCCGTCCTCCTCCAGGGCGCCAGGATCGCGCTGGCCGACGGGCCCTACTGCGCCGCCGAGCGCCAGGTCCTGACGACGGTCGGCAGCGCACTCCAGCTCCCCGCCGACGACACCGCCCGCCTGCTGGCGGCCGCCGCCCGTACGCCCTCGTAACGGCTTCTCCGCAGTCGCCCCCGCCCGCCGGCCCCCGGTGGGCGACAATGGGCCCATGAGCTTGTTCCGGGACGACGGCATCGTGCTGCGTACGCAGAAACTGGGCGAGGCCGACCGGATCATCACGATCCTCACCCGCGGCCACGGCCGGGTCCGCGCCGTCGCGCGCGGGGTGCGCCGCACCAAGTCCAAGTTCGGCGCCCGCCTGGAGCCCTTCTCCCACGTCGACGTGCAGTTCTTCGCCCGCGGCAGCGAGCTGGTCGGCCGCGGCCTGCCGCTCTGCACCCAGAGCGAGACGATCGCACCGTACGGCGGCGGGATCGTCGCCGACTACGCCCGCTACACCGCGGGCACGGCGATGCTGGAGACCGCCGAGCGGTTCACCGACCACGAGGGCGAACCGGCAGTCCAGCAGTATCTGCTCCTCGTCGGCGGCCTGCGCACCCTCGCCCGGGGCGAACACGCCCCCCACCTGATCCTGGACGCGTTCCTGCTGCGCTCGCTCGCGGTCAACGGGTACGCGCCCAGCTTCGAGGACTGCGCCAAGTGCGGAATGCCCGGTCCGAACCGGTTCTTCTCCGTCGCGGCGGGGGGCGTCATATGCGGTGACTGCCGGGTGCCCGGCAGCGTCGTACCCTCGGCACAGGCCCTGGCCCTGCTGAGCGCGCTGCTCAGCGGCGACTGGGCGACGGCGGACGCGTGCGAGGCGCGTCATGTCAGGGAGGGGAGCGGGCTGGTGTCCGCCTATCTGCACTGGCATCTGGAGCGCGGCCTGCGCTCGCTGCGGTACGTAGAGAAGTGACACAGGGAGACTGAGAAGCTCATGGCAGTACGCGGGATCCTCGGCGGCCGTAACCGGCGCACGTACAAGACCCCCGAGCCGCACTCGTCGGGCGCGACGCCCCCGAAGATCCCCGGCGAGCTGGTGCCCCAGCACGTCGCCGTCGTGATGGACGGCAACGGCCGCTGGGCCAAGGAGCGGGGTCTGCCCCGCACCGAGGGCCACAAGGTCGGTGAGGGCGTCGTCATGGACGTTCTCAAGGGGTGCATCGAGATGGGCGTGAAGAATCTCTCCCTCTACGCCTTCTCCACGGAGAACTGGAAGCGCTCGCCGGACGAGGTGAAGTTCCTGATGAACTTCAACCGCGACGTGATCCGCCGCCGCCGCGACGAGATGGACGAGCTCGGCATCCGCATCCGCTGGGTGGGCCGCATGCCCAAGCTGTGGAAGTCCGTCGTCCAGGAGCTCCAGGTCGCCCAGGAGCAGACGAAGGACAACGACAAGATGACGCTGTATTTCTGCGTCAACTACGGCGGCCGTGCCGAGATCGCGGACGCTGCGCAGCGCATCGCCCAGGACGTGGCGGCCGGGAAGCTGGACCCGTCGAAGGTCAATGAGAAGACCTTCGCGAAGTACACGTACTACCCGGACATGCCGGACGTGGACCTCTTCGTGCGCCCCAGCGGCGAGCAGCGCACCTCGAACTACCTGATCTGGCAGAGCGCGTACGCCGAGATGGTCTTCCAGGACGTCCTGTGGCCGGATTTCGACCGTCGGGACCTGTGGCGGGCCTGTCTGGAGTACGCCCAGCGCGACCGCCGCTTCGGCGGGGCGCAGGAGGCGGCAGCCGCCGAGTGAGCACGGAGAAGGGGCGGGTCCGGTACGCGTGGTACG
>NZ_JBHXJG010000076.1:18728-28764 GCF_042723425.1 Streptomyces sp. NPDC058375
TGGTACGCGTACCGGACCCGCCCCTTCTTCTCGTTCTCCGGCGGCTACGCCTTGCTCGCGGCGCACTCCGCGCAGGTACCGAAGATCTCGACGGTGTGCGCGACGTTCACATAGCCGTGCTGGGCGGCGATCATCTCGGCCCACTGCTCGACGGCCGGCCCCTCGACCTCCACGGCCTTGCCGCAGAGCCGGCAGACCAGGTGGTGGTGATGGTCGCCGGTCGAGCACCGCCGGTAGACGGCCTCGCCCTCGGTGGTGCGCAGGACGTCGACCTCACCGGCGTCGGCGAGGGACTGCAGGGTCCGGTAGACCGTGGTCAGGCCCACGGAGTCGCCGCGGTGTTTGAGGACGTCGTGCAGCTCCTGGGCGCTGCGGAACTCGTCGACCTCGTCGAGCGCCGCCGCCACCGCCGCCCGCTGCCGGGTGGACCGGCCGCGTACCGGCGCTGCGTTCGTGCCACTGATCGGCGCCGTGGCCACAGGTGCCTCCTCGTGTCGCCCGTACATGTGTCGGGCCATTGTGCCAGCCCGGCCGGGTGCCTCCGGCGAACACGTACGGTGCGACTCCGTCACACGCACCGCTGTCACACCCGTACGTCGTCCCGGTCGCGGCGGGCTGCCGGTACTTCCAGGGTGCACTCGGCCCCCTTCGCTTCGCTCGCCCGGGCCCGGCGTCGCGCGAGCGGAGCGGCGAGCGCGGTCAGCGCGACGAACACCGCGATGGCCAGCAGCACGATCGTCGCGCCGGGCGGGACGTCCTGGTAGTACGAGGTCACGGTGCCGGTGAGGGTCACGGCCGTGCCGATCACCACGGACAGCACGAAGGTGACCTTGAAGGACTTGGTGATCTGCTGGGCGGCCGCCACCGGCACCACCATCAGCGCGCTGACCAGCAGCAGGCCGACGACCCGCATCGCGACCGTCACGGTCACCGCGGCAGTCACCGCGACCAGCAGGTTCAGCACCCGGACGGGCAGCCCGGAGACCCGGGCGAACTCCTCGTCCTGGCTGACCGCGAACAACTGCCGCCGCAGCCCCACCGTGACCAGCACGACGAAGGCCGCCAGGACGCAGATCGCGACGACGTCCGACTCGGAGACGGTGGCGAGCGAGCCGAAGAGGTACGAGGTCAGATTGGCGTTGGAGCCGGTGTCGGACAGGTTGATCAGCATGACGCCGCCCGCCATGCCCCCGTAGAACAGCATCGCCAGGGCGAGGTCGCCGCGTGTGTGCCCGTACCAGCGGATCAGCTCCATCACGACGGCGCCGGCCACCGCGACGGCGGTCGCCATCCACACGGGGCTGGTGGAGAGCAGGAAGCCGAGGCCGACGCCGGTCATCGCGATGTGCCCGATGCCGTCGCCCATCAGGGCCTGCCGCCGCTGCACCAGATAGATGCCGATGGCGGGCGCGGTGATGCCGACCAGCACGGCCGCGATGAGCGCCCGCTGCATGAAGGGAGGGTTGAGGAATTCGAAGAGCATCAGGTCAGCAGTCCCGTCCGGACGGGCTCGGCGGCCGCGTGGGGGTGTACGTGGTCGTGGCCGGGCAGGGCGTGCTGGCCGAGCGCCTCGGGCGGCGGCCCGTCGTGCGTGACGCAGCCGTCGCGCAGGACGACGGCCCGGTCGATCAGCGGCTCCAGCGGGCCCAGCTCGTGCAGCACCAGCAGTACGGAGGTGCCGAGCGCCACCTGCTCGCGCAGGGTCGAGGCCAGGATTTCCTGGCTGGCCAGGTCCACCCCCGCCATCGGCTCGTCCATGATCAGCAGATCCGGCTCGGAGGCCAGGGCGCGGGCGATCAGCACGCGCTGGTGCTGGCCGCCCGACAGGGCGCTCACGGAGTCCTTGGCGCGGTCGGCCAGGCCCACCAGCTCGATGGCCCGGTCCACGGCCGCCCGGTCCGCCTTCCCGGGCCACCGCAGCCCCGTACGGGACAGCCGGCCGGAGGCGACGACCTCGCGGATCGTGGCGGGCACACCGCCCGCGGCCGTGGTGCGCTGCGGGACGTACCCGATCCGGCCCCACCGGCGGAAGCGGCGCAGCTCGGTGCCGAACAGCTCGACGCTGCCGCCGGTCAGCGGGACCTGCCCGATGACCGACCGTACGGCGGTGGACTTGCCGGAACCGTTGGCGCCGAGCAGCGCGACGACCTCGCCGCGGTGCACGGTCAGGTCCACCCCGCGCAGCACGGGGCGCGCGCCGAGGGTGGCCGTGGCGCCGCGCAGGGCTATGACGGCCTCCTGGGCGGGCTCGCGCGCGGCCTCGCGGGTGGTGCTCTCACGCTCCGGCATGAGCGCCTCCGATCCGAACGTCACAGGTGGTGCGAGTGGTACGGGTGGTGCGAGTCACTTCGCGCCGAGCGCCTTCTGCAGCGCGGCGAGGTTGGACTCCATGACCTCGATGTAGTCAGCGCCCTGGGACTTGTCCGTGATTCCCTCCAGCGGGTCCAGAACGCCGGTCTTGAGGCCGGTGTCCTTCGCGAGGGTCTTCGCGGTCCGGTCGCTGGCGAGCGTCTCGAAGAAGACCGTGGTGGCCTTCTCCTCCTCCGCGATGGTGTGGATCTCCTGGATGCGCGCGGGGCTCGGCTCGGCCTCGGGGTCGATGCCCGCGATGCCCTGCTGGGTGAGCCCGTAGCGCTCGGCGAGGTAGCCGAAGGCGGAGTGGGTGGTGATGAAGGTCTTGGTGGCGGGGTTCTTCAGCCCGGTCTCGTACGCCGTGTTCAGCTCGCCCAGCTCGGCGACGAGGGCGTCGGTGTTCTTCTTGTAGTCGGCGGCGTGGTCGGGATCGGCCTTCTCCAGCGACTTGCCGACACCCTTGGCGACCTCGGCGTACTTCACCGGGTCCAGCCAGATGTGCGGGTCGGCGCCGCCCTCCTCGCCGTGGTTGTGGCCGTCGCCCTCGGAGTGCTCCTCGTGGGCTTCTTCCTCGTGGCCGTGCTCGTCTTCGTGGCCGTGCTCGTCGGCGTGCTCTTCCTCGCCCTCGTGGCCGTGGTCGTGACCGCTGACCTCGGATCCGTGGTTCTCCAGCGTGGTGAGGGTCGCGGCGTCGACGGTGTTCTTCACACCGGACTGCACAATCGCGTCGTCCACGGCGGGCTGGATGCCCTTGAGGTACAGCACGTAGTCGGACTCGCTGATGGAGCCGATCTGGCGGGGGGTGAGCTCCAGGTCGTGCGGCTCGACGCCCGGCTTCGTGAGGCTGGTGACGGCGACGTGCTCGCCGCCGATCTTCTCGGCCAGGAACTGCATCGGGTAGAACGACGCCGTCACCTTCAGCTTGTCGGCGTTGCCCCCGTCCGCGGCGTCGGAGGTGGAGCAGGCGGAGAGAGCGGTCAGGCCGAGGGCGACTGCTCCGGCGACGGCGGTGGTGGGTATCAGGCGGCGTACGTTCATGACTGTCATTTTCAACAAAAGTGGAAACGATTGTCAACAAGACGGATGAGATGCCCGGAAGATCACGAGGTGGCGGCGCCCGGCCTCTTCCGGACCCTTACCGATTTGATCCAGGGGGTGCGCGCGCCGGTAATCTGAGTCCTTCGCCCGCCCGTCTCCCGATCACCACCCCTCACCGAGGCGCTATCGCGCCGCACCTGTTCCTATCCCGTCGTCGTAATGAAGAGAGCACCGTGGCCGCCGACAAGATCGACACCATCGTCAGCCTGAGCAAGCGCCGTGGCTTCGTCTACCCCTGCAGTGAGATCTACGGTGGCCAGAAGGCCGCCTGGGACTACGGGCCGCTGGGCGTCGAGATGAAGGAGAACCTGAAGCGTCAGTGGTGGCGCTACATGGTCACCGCGCGCGAGGACGTGGTCGGTATCGACTCCTCGGTCATCCTGGCCCCGGACGTCTGGGTCGCCTCCGGCCACGTCGCCACCTTCTCGGACCCGCTGACCGAGTGCACCTCCTGCCACAAGCGCTACCGCGCGGACCACCTGGAGGAGGCGTACGAGGAGAAGCACGGCAAGCCGCCGGTGGGCGGTCTCGCCGACCTCAACTGCCCCAACTGCGGCAACAAGGGCACCTTCACCGAGCCCAAGCAGTTCTCGGGTCTGCTCTCCACCCACCTCGGCCCGACCCAGGACTCCGGCTCGGTCGCCTACCTGCGCCCCGAGACCGCCCAGGGCATCTTCACCAACTTCGGCCAGGTGCTCCAGACCTCGCGCAAGAAGCCGCCGTTCGGCATCGCGCAGATGGGCAAGTCCTTCCGGAACGAGATCACTCCGGGCAACTTCATCTTCCGGACCCGTGAGTTCGAGCAGATGGAGATGGAGTTCTTCGTCAAGCCGGGCGAGGACGAGGAGTGGCAGCAGTACTGGATGGACCAGCGCTGGAACTGGTACACGGACCTCGGCATGCGCGAGGAGAACATGCGCTGGTTCGAGCACCCGAAGGAGAAGCTCTCCCACTACTCCAAGCGCACCGCCGACATCGAGTACCGCTTCCGCTTCGGCGGCAGCGAGTGGGGCGAGCTGGAGGGTGTCGCCAACCGCACCGACTACGACCTCAAGGCGCACTCCGAGGCCTCCGGCACCGACCTGCGCTACCACGACCAGGAGGCCCAGGAGCGCTGGACGCCGTACGTCATCGAGCCCGCGGCCGGTGTCGGCCGTGCGATGCTGGCGTTCCTCCTCGACGCCTACGTCGAGGACGAGGCCCCCAACGCCAAGGGTGTCATGGAGAAGCGCACGGTGATGCGCCTCGACCCGCGCCTGGCCCCGGTCAAGGTCGCGGTCCTGCCGCTGTCCCGCAACGCGCAGCTCTCGCCGAAGGCCAAGGGCCTGGCGACCGACCTGCGCAAGAACTGGAACATCGAGTTCGACGACGCCGGCGCCATCGGCCGCCGCTACCGCCGTCAGGACGAGATCGGCACCCCGTTCTGCGTCACCGTCGACTTCGACACCCTCGACGACAACGCGGTGACCGTGCGCGAGCGCGACACCATGAAGCAGGAGCGCGTCTCCCTGGACCAGATCCAGGCGTACCTGGGCTCGCGTCTGCTCGGCTGCTGACACCCGCGTACGTGCGTGAGGCCCCCGGTTCCGGGTACGGAACCGGGGGCTTCGTCATACAGTCCACCGGAGCCCCCGCCGCCGCCGTTCCGGGAGGTACGCCATGCCGCCGATCACCACCAGCAAGGTCAGCAGATGGGACCAGCACGGCCGTGAACACGTCGTGCAGGTACGGAAGTCGGGCATGACGCGCCAGTTGACCTGCTCCACCTGCGCGTGGCGCCGCTCGGCGCAGTTCCTGCCCTGGCTGAAGGCGGAGGAGCACTTGGCCGAGGCCCATCAGGCGACGGTCGACCCGACGGCCTGAGACCCCCGGCAGCCCCGGGCCCCGGGCGGCCGGAAAACCTGGTGCGGCGCCCGCGAGGAGCGGGGTACGGTTTCCGTATGTCTTCGTTCTTCCAGATCTACGAGTGAGAGCGCGGCGGGTGCGCACACCCCGCCGCAGCCCGGGACCGGCGCGACCGGACCCGATCACCTTCACCTGACTCACTTCACACCCCACAGGGGAGAACGCCATGGCCAAGAGTCGTAACAACCTCCTCGGCGTCGGCGGACAGCGCAAGAAGCTGTCCCGTGCCGACCAGCAGGGCGCGGGTTCCGCGCGCACCGCCGACCGCAAGGTCGCCGAGGACAAGAAGCAGGAGCTGGTCCGCAAGATGCGCGAGCGCGCCGAGGCCCAGGCGGCCACGACCGCCGCCGAGCCGGGCGAGCAGGACGACGCGTCGCCGGCGCAGAGCTGACGCCGCAGCGGTAGGACCTCGTAGGTTCGTACACGCCGTACGACCGTGGGCCCGGATCATCCGTGATCCGGGCCCACGCGCGTGTCCGCCCGCCCCTCCTGGCTCGGTTCCTAGCTCGGGACAGAAACGCCGGCCAGCTCCTCCGAGACCCGCCACACCCGCCGGGCCTCCTCGGTGTCGCGCAGCCGGCTGTACAGCTTCTGCTCGGCGGGCGGGCCGCCCATGTTTCCGGGCCCGCTCGGCCCGTAGAGGGCACCGCCCCGGGCGTCGGGCGAGGCGGCGGCGTACAGCGCGGGGAACTTCGCGCTCTCCACGGTGCCCACCACCAGGCCCCGGGCGGACAGCAGACGGATCATCCGGACGCCCAACGTGTCCTTGGCGCGGCCGACTTCGGGGCGGGCGGCGAGCAGGCTCGTCGGGGCGATGCCCGGGTGGGACAGATTGCTCGTGATGCCCCAGCCCTCGGCCCGGCTGCGCCGGTCGAGTTCGAGACCGAAGAGCCCGAAGGCGATCTTCGACTGGCTGTAGGCGCGCATGCCGTTGTAGGACCGCTCCCAGTTCAGATCGTCCCAGTTGATGGCGTTGCGGTTGGCGGCGACGCTGATCTGCGAGGTCACGCGGGCCCGCCCGGCGCGCAGGAGGGGAAGCAGACGGGCGACGAGGGCGAAGTGCCCGAGATGGTTGGTGCCGAACTGGAGCTCGAAGCCGTCGGTGGTGGTCTGCCGGTCGGGCGGGGTCATGACACCGGCGTTATTGACCAGAAGATGGATGGGCCGGTCCTCGTCGAGCAGGGTCGCACCGAGTGCCGCGACGGAGTCGAGCGAGGACAGATCGAGCGTGCGCAGCGACACCTGCGAGCCGGGCGCCTGCCGCTGGATCTCGGCTACCGCGGCCTCGCCCTTGCGCGGGTTGCGCACCGGCAGGACGACCTCGGCCCCGGCGGCGGCGAGCCGCGTCGCGATGCCGATGCCGATGCCGTCGCTCCCCCCGGTGACGACGGCGCGCTTGCCCGAGAGGTCGGGAACGGAGATGTCGGTGGTCTGGCGTGCCATGGGGAATCACTCCTGTGAGGTTCGGCTTCCTCTACGGTGACGTCGGCGCCCCGGCCTATCCAGGGCCTCCCGATCCACCGATCGGCGGGCCGAGGCTACGGCCCGGGACGGCGTGCGGCGGGCAAGCGCCGCCGTACGGGGGCCGTATGGGGGGATCGACGATCCGTGGCGGCGGGCGGCTCCGGGCGCTACAAAGGGAGCAGGAGCCCAAGGGAAGAGCCAGGGCCCGAGCGGGCTCACGAATCCGCTGGTGCCGCGCAGGGAGGCGGAGGAGACATGGAGATCGACCGGACCGGGCTCGCGGCGTTCCTGCGGCGTCGCCGGGAGCTGCTGCAACCCGAGGACGTCGGCCTGCCGCGCGGACAGCGCCGCCGGACCACCGGGCTGCGCCGCGAAGAGGTCGCCGTACTCTGCCACATGTCGACCGACTACTACGCCCGGCTGGAACGGGAACGCGGCCCGCAGCCGTCCGAGCAGATGATCGCCTCGATCGCGCAGGGCCTCCACCTCTCCCTCGACGAGCGCGACCACCTCTTCCGGCTCTCCGGACACACCCCGCCCGCCCGGGGCACCACCGGCGAGCACATCAGCCCCGGCCTCCTGCGCATCCTGGACCGGCTGGACGACACCCCCGCCGAGATCGTCACGGAGCTCGGCGAGACACTGCGGCAGACCCCGCTCGGCGTCGCCCTCACCGGCGACACGACCCGGTACACCGGCATCGCGCGCAGCATCGGCTACCGGTGGTTCACCGACCCCGCCACCCGGGCGCAGTACGTGGCCGAGGACCACCCGTTCCTCTCCCGGATGTTCGCCTCCGGTCTGCGGGAGCTGGCCACCCTGCGGGGGGCCGGCTCCCGGGCCGCGCACTGCGCCGAGTTGCTGCGCGAGGGGAGCGAGGAGTTTCGCAGCCTCTGGGACGAGCACGAGATCGGCATCCGCCCGAACGAGGTCAAGCGCTTCATCCACCCCGAGGTCGGCGTACTGGAGCTGAACTGCCAGCGGCTGCTGGACCCGGACCAGTCGCACAGCCTGCTCGTGTACACGGCCGCGCCGGGCAGCGAGAGCCACGAGCGGCTGCGGCTGCTGTCGGTCATCGGGACGCAGACGCTGCGCTGACCTCTCGGCTGCGGGACACGCCCGTCGGCTCGGTCGGCAGGCCTACCGGAAGAGGGGAGGGTGGAGCCGCGCCAGGTCCCGCGTGATGGCGTCCTGGGTGGGGTCGGTGACCTCCCAGTCGTGCCCCGACGGGTGGCCGCCGAACCGGCCACAGGCCGCGTCCGCGTTCCGGGGGTCGCGGACCGCGCACCAGGGCAGTGGCAGCAGCCGGACCTGCCCCGCACGCCACCGCGCCCAGACGGCGCTTCCCAGCCGCCCGCCCTCGTCCCACAGCATCGTCGCGTGCGCCTCGTCGTGGCCCTCGCCGAGTTCGCAGAGCAGGTGTCCGGCCTCCGGGCGACGAGCCGGGACCGACAGCGCGAGCACGTGCTCCGGGGGTGGCAGTAGCGCGACGGCGGTGCACTGGTTCACGGTCACGGGGTCACCCTTCGGAAGAGTCGCCCGGGACGAGCCGCTCCGCGATCAGGTCGCCGAGCGGGTCGGTCACGTCCCAGGAGTGGGACGGGACTCACAGGACCTCACCCCGGCTACGGGCGTTGAGGCGTGCGGTACGGGCGCGGAGCTGCTCTATGAGGAGCGCGGGGCGTACGTGGCGGGGCTCGGCCTCCCACTCCGCGCCGCCCCCGACGGGCCGGAGCGACCAGTAGGGGCCGGCGACCCCTCGGAACTCGCCCACGCGGTCGGCGCGGCTGGTGTCGACCAGGAGGGTTCCGGGGGCAGGGAGGCCAGGGGGCTCCTGGTTATTCGGGCATAAGTCCTCGCCGTACATCGATCGCTCCTCGTGGCGTCGCAACTTGGCCCCCGAGCATGGCGCTGGGTGCGACTGTGTCGATTGGCATCTCTAGAGAACTGGACATCTCTAGAGATGTCAACACGTCGACTGAGGTCCCTTCGGTTCCACACCCCTCGCCAGGTGAGGCAGGCCGCGCAAGTTGACTCGCGAATCACCCACAATGCCCAGGTCAGGAGCGTGAGCCGACGCGTGTGGCCTCCCGGATGTCGCGTCAGTACCTAGCGCGACTAGGCTGCCTGGAGAGGAGAGGAACCCGTAGATGGCTACCGACGCCACTGGCCGTGAGCCCAAGTACCAGCGGATCGCGAAAGCCTTGAAGGCAGAGATCCAGTCAGGGGCGCTGGAGCCTGGGGCGCGCCTTCCCGGTGAGAACGACCTCATGTCGCAGTACGGCGTTGCGCGCATGACGGCGCGGCAGGCTTTGGGCGTGCTTCAGAGCGAAGGTCTGACGGAAGCGCGGAAGGGCGTCGGAGTCTTCGTGCGGGCATTCCAGCCGCTGAGGCGTCGCGGGATTCCGAGGTTGGTGCGAGAGCAGTGGGGATCTGGGCGTTCCGTCTGGGATGCAGACCTCGGGGATCGCGACCTGGTGGTTGACCAGGTGGAAGTCGGTGAGGGTGCCGCCTCGGAGAACGCGGCGCGCGTGCTCGGCCTCGACGCGGGGGAGCGTGTCTGGATCAGGAGCCGCCGGTTCGTGTTGGACGGCAAGCCGGTCCTTCTGGCGAGGTCGTACCTCCCGGCACTTCTGGTCGAAGGCTCGGCGATCACCCAGCCGGACACGGGGCCCGGCGGGATCTATGCTCGGCTCGCCGAACTGGGCCATGGGCCAGTCCACTTCCGGGAAGAGATCCGCTCCCGCATGCCGCTGCCCGAGGAGGCAGCGAAGCTCAGCCTTCCGGCCGGGACGCCCGTCATGCTCATCTGCCGGACCGCTTTCGCGGAGGGGGGCCGTGTCGTGGAGGTCAACGAGATGGTCCTGGACGCGGCTGCATACGTCCTGGAGTACGCCTTCGACGCGTGACCGCCCCGAGGCCCTCTGGTGCGCGGCCCGCCGCATCGCGCATGGTGGTGCTTCCTGCGGCGAAGGGATACCCGTGTTGCCCGAATCCCCGTGCTGGTTCACGTCCTCGTACAGCGCGAACGGCGGCAACTGCATCGAGGTCGCCGCCAACCTCGCCGCCTCGCGCGGCATCGTCCCGGTCCGTGACTCCAAGGTCGCGGGCGGCCCCGTGGTCGAGGTCCCCGTCACCGCGTTCTCGGCGTTCGTCGCGGGCATCCGGGGCGGAACGTTCGACACCGTCTGAGGAACCGAGCAGCAGGATGCCCCGC
>NZ_JBHXJG010000077.1:0-28626 GCF_042723425.1 Streptomyces sp. NPDC058375
CGCGCCCCCCCCCCCGCGGGGGGGGGGCGGGGGCCGCCGCCCCCCCCCCCCCCCGGGTCCGCACCCATCGCCTCGCCCCAGGGAGTGACCGTGACCATGACCAGTACGGACGCAGCGACGGAAGGGCACGAGGCCGCGGCGCTCCTGGAGCGCACCCGAGCCGTCGTCGACCCGCATCTGCGATCGGCCGTGGAGTCGCTGCCCGGCGGCATACGCCGGATCGCGATGTACCACTTCGGCTGGGAGAACGCCGACGGAACCCCGGCCGCCGGCCAGGCCGGCAAGGCCATCAGGCCGGCCCTCGTGCTGGCCGCCGCCCGCGCGCTGGGCGGCGATCCGGAACGCGCGGTCCGGGCCGCCGTCGCCGTCGAACTCGCCCACAACTTCACCCTGCTCCACGACGACGTCATCGACGAGGACACCACCCGCAGGCACCGGCCCACCGCCTGGGCGGTGTTCGGTGTCCCGGACGCCATCATCACCGGCGACGCCATGCTCGCCCTCGCCCAGCGCCTGTTGGCCGAGGACCCGCACCCGGCCGCGGCGCTCGCCGTCGCCCGCCTCTCCTCCTGCGTCATCGAGCTGTGCGCGGGCCAGCAGGCGGACTGCGCCTTCGAGGAGCGTGGCCCCGACGAGGTCACGCTCGACGAGTGCCTCGCCATGGCGACCGCCAAGACCGGCGCCCTCCTCGGCTGCGCCTGCGCGCTCGGGGCGCTCTACGCCGGGGCGGAGGACCGGGCGGTCCGCGCGATGGACGGGTTCGGGCGGGAGGCGGGGCTCTCCTTCCAGCTCATCGACGACCTGATCGGCATCTGGGGCGACCCGGACCGCACCGGCAAGCCCGTCGGGGCCGACCTGGCCGCCCACAAGAAGTCCCTGCCCGTGGTCGCCGCCCTCACCTCGGGCACCCCGGCCGCCGCCGAGCTCGCCGCGCTCTACCGGGGGCCCATGAACATCTCCGCCGAGGTGAGCAGGGCGGCCGACGCGGTGGACCGGGCCGGCGGGCGGGACTGGGCGCAGGTCTGCGCGGCCGACCGGATGGCCCGCGCGGTCCACCACCTCTCCCGCGCGGTCCCCGACCCGAGCGCGGCGGGCGATCTGCTGGCCCTGGCCGAATTCGTCACCCGCCGCACCAGCTGACCCACCTCGCGTTCCCGGCGCAGTCACCTCAACTCTAGTATTCCGGAGGTCGGTTGAAGGAAAGCAGCGGAGAGGCGGCAGCCGGTCATGGGCATACGGATCCAGCAGGCGGAGCAACGCGACCGGGAGCTGGTCGTCTCGGTCATGGAGGAGGCCTTCCACCACGACCCGGTCAGCAGCTGGGTGTTCCCCGACGAGGCGCACCGGCGCGCGGTGCACGGCAGGTTCCTCGGCGTCTTCGTCGACGTCGCCCTCGCCGAGGGCCGTATCGACATCGCCGAGGACGGGGCCGCGGTGGCCCTGTGGCTGCCGGTGCCCGCCGGGGCCCCCGAGGAGGAGGACCCCACGCCCGCCCTGATGCGGGCCACCGCCGACCCCGACAACGAGCGCTGCGAACTGGTGGGCCGGCTCACCGGGGCCGTTCACCCGCACGACCGCGCACACGCCTACCTGCTGATGATCGGCGTCTGCCCCGACCGCCAGGGAGAAGGCATCGGGGCGGAGCTGATCGGAGCGGAGCTGGAGCGCTGCGACCGGGAGGGCCTGCCGACGTATCTGGAGGCGAGCAGCGCCCGGAGCCGGACGCTGTACGAGCGGCTCGGCTTCCGCCTCCTCGGCCGTACGGTCGACCTGCCGGACGGCCCGCCGATGTACCCCATGTGGCGAGAACCGCAAGCTGGTTGAGGTCCCGGTGGCCACCGGTCGGCTCCCCGCGGAGGGCGGTACGGAAGCTGTCAGAGGCGGAGGCTACAGTCCCTGCTCATGACAGATGAGTCGTGGGCCGGCTGGTACCGGGACACCAAGGGTTCCGACGCCGCCGTTCTCACCACGGACGGACAGCGGATCCGGCTCCGGATCAGAGGGGCCGACTTCGAGGGCGAGAGCTTCGACGCCCTGAGGCCCGTCGCGGGCGCCCCGCCGGAGGACGGGACGTTCGGTCTCCGGGACGGCGCGCTCACCGACTGCGTACTGGAGTGGGACCGGCCGCTGCCCGTCCTCGTCGCGGGCACGCTCCGCCACGCCACACTCACGTGCCTGCTCTCACTGCGCCGGGCCGACCCGGATCTGCACCTCGCCCTCCACCTGGACGGTGCGCTGTACGAATCGGCCCGCGCCGAAAGCGACTTCGCCGCGGCCCTGGCCGCTGTCCAGCGGGCCCTTCCGGACGACGTCAGCCTCCAGGCCCGTGCCGCCCGGCCCGGAGCCACCTGACCCGAAGCCGTCCTGCCGCCACCGACATCCTCCCGTCAATTTCCCGTCAGCGACGAACCGCTCGCGTCCGCCCCGTACCGCACCCCGGTACGGG
Source organism: Streptomyces sp. NPDC058375 (assembly GCF_042723425.1). Lineage (NCBI taxonomy): Bacteria > Bacillati > Actinomycetota > Actinomycetes > Kitasatosporales > Streptomycetaceae > Streptomyces > Streptomyces sp. NPDC058375. Next base: position 2,447 of record NZ_JBHXJG010000077.1, read on the forward strand.
GCGGACGCGTATCGACCCGCTGCCTTCACCCGTTGCCTGTGCCGCGTTGTTCTACTAGCATGCGAACAACGGAGGTTTTCCATGACAAGCAAGAACCTTGGCCGCGTCACTCTCGCCGCCCTGCCCTTTGTGCTCGCACTCCTCATCGACCTCACTCTCTACGCCACCGTGGAGGACCGCCTGCCCGACCGGCTGGCCGTCCACTTCGACGCCGGCGGATCCGCCGACCAGTACATGAGCCTCACCGCCTATCTCCTCTGCACGGTCCCCTCGCTGCTCGTGCCCGGCGCGCTGTGGGCCCTCATCGCGGTCAGGGGCAAGCCCCACGGCCGTGCCCACCAGTGGTTGACCGGCGGGGGCTTCGCCGTGGCCGCGTTCCTCGGCTATCTGCTGATCTCCGTCCTGTTCGTCAACGTGGACGTCCCCGAAGGCGGTTCGGCCGACGGGTTCCCGCTCCGGCACGTCGCGGTGTCCATCGCGGCGGCCGCCCTCGCCGGAGCCCTCGGGGTGCTCCTGGCCCGGCTGGTCCCCCTGCCCGAGGACCCCCGCGACCTGGTCCACGCGACCCGGGAGCGGGTCGTGCTCGCCGATGGCGAGGTGGCCGCCTGGGGACGTGGCATCGGCGCCTGGTGGGCGCCCGTCGCCGTGCTCGTGCTGCTGGCGGCCGGTGTCACCGTAGGCCTGGAACAGAACTGGTTCATCGGGGCGCCGCTGATCGTGCCGGCCCTGGTGATCGGCACCTTCTGCCGCCCCCACGTCACCGTGGACCGGCGGGGCCTCACCGTCTCCGGTCTGCTGCCCCGGCCCCGGGTGCGGGTACCGCTGGAGCGGATGGAGGCCGCGGACAGCCGTAGCGTCAACGCCCTCGCGGAGTACGGCGGATGGGGCTATCGCATCCGCCCCGAGCGTAGCGGCGTCATCACCCGCTCGGGCGAGGCCATCGTCATCAGCCTGACGAGCGGCCGCGAGTTCGCCGTCACCGTCGGGGACTCGGCCACCGGGGCGGCCCTGCTCAACACGCTGCTCGACCGGCAGCGGGCGGGGCGCTGACCATGCTCTTCCGGGTCGATCCGACCTCCACCGTGCCGCTCGGGGACCAGATCGCCGCCTCGGTCCGGCGCGCGGTCGCCGAGGGCGCGGTGGCCCCGGGCGAGCGGCTGCCCGCCGCCCGGGCGCTCGCCGAATCCCTCGGCGTGAACGTCCACACCGTGTTGCGCGGCTACCAGCGGCTGCGCGAGGAAGGGCTCATCGAACTGCGCCGGGGCCGGGGCGCGGCGATCACCGCGGGAGCCTCGCCGCAGCGGGCCCGGCTGCTGGAGCGGGTCCGGGAAGCGGTCGCGGACGCCCGGGACCTGGGCATGACCGAGGACGAACTGCTGGCTCTCGTCCGCAGCGAACTCGACGCCTGACAGGGGGAGGCGTCGGGCATCGCGCAGAGGACCGTTCCGCGTGCGGAACGGTCCTCTGTCGTGTGGGGGGTGCCGGCCGGCCCCGGGACACGGGACCGGCCGGACGAGCGCGACGACGCCGGGGACGTATCGACGCCCGGGGGCGCGATGGCGTCAGGGACGTGACGGCGTCAGGGACGTGACGGCGTCAGGAGTGCGACGGCGTCAGGAAGTGGAACGGGCGAGCGAGGCCAGGCCGTTCTGCCACAGCTGATTCACGCGCGCCCGCTCGTTGGCGTCCGGCTGGGCGTTGGTGCAGGACGGGCCGGGGCCGCCGCCGGACATCAACTCGCTGCACGGGCCGGAGTAGTTGTCCGGCAGGCCGAGCACGTGCCCGGTCTCGTGCGTGGTGACGCGGGTGGAGTCGTACTGCTGGTTCTGGGCGTAGTCCAGGAAGATGTAGCCGCGGCCGTGCCCGTCGGTGCTGGCGTAGGAGCCGCGCGGGTCGTTGCCCTCGCGGTACGTGAAGTCCGCGCCGGAGCCTTCCTGGAGCTGGACGTTGGAGACGGAGCTGTTCCAGATCTGCGTGCTGTTGGCTATCTGGCCGCGGAAGGACGGCGCGCCCGACGCGTCGTAGGTGACCGTGACGGCCTTGATGCCCGGGTTGGCGGCGCGCTTCTCGGCGACGGACTTCATGACCGCGTCGAGGAAGGCGCGGTTGGCGGCGGCGTTCTCGCCCGAGCCGTTGTACGCGGCGATGGTGGTGGAGGCGGAGGGGGCGGCAGGGGCCGGAGCGGCGGCGACGACGGGTGCGGTGCCCAGCGCGGCGACGAGGCCGAGCCCGGCGGCGGCGGTGGCGACGGCGGTCCTGAGGTGTCTCATGGGGGGATTTCTCCTACCTGTCCGATCGAACCCGCGCCGTGGGGGTGCCCGTTGAACGGACAAGGCGTGGGGCGGTACGGGGAAGAGTGTGGTGCAGCGCACAGTCGCCGGGGATGATGCCGAACGGCGATAGCGCTGCCCTATCGCCACCCCGTCCCGCTCTTCCCGCACGTCAGCCGCTCATCGTCATGCCATGCGCACGTCATGTGCACGGCATCGCCACAGTCGTCCGAGCCCAACACTCACTGAATTGACGCTGTTTGGTGGGGTTGCGACGTCTGGTGCGCGGCGGACGGCGGTCATAGTCTCCGCTGCATGGAGCTGGAGGTGAGGCACCTCAGGGCGCTGTGCGCCATCGCCGACGCGGGCAGCCTGCATCAGGCGGCCCGGCGCCTCGGCGTGAGCCAGCCCTCCCTGACCACCCAGCTCCGACGGATCGAGAACGTACTCGGCGCCGAACTGTTCCGCCGCGAACGCACCGGCTGCCGGCCGACACCCCTGGGCCGGGCCGTCCTCAGCCGCGCCCGCCCCCTCGTCGACGGCATGAGCGCCCTGGTCGCCGAGGCGCTGGCGGAGGCCGAGGCGGCCCGGCCCCGCGGCTCCCGGCTGCGCATCGGCTCCACCGCGAGCCGGGTCATCGGCGGCTGGCTGCGCCGGCTGCGGGTCGCCCTGCCCGGCACCGACATCTCCCTGCGCGTCGACGTCTCCGCCCACGCGCTGCTGCGCTCGGTCGAGGCGGGCCGCCTGGACGTCGCCTTCGTGCACGAGGTGGAGGGCAGCCCGCTCGCCGTGCCGGAAGGCCTGGAGCAGCGCGTACTCGTGGACCGGGAGCCGCAGTTCATCTCGCTCTCACGCGACCACCCGGCCGCCCGCCGCAGGGTGGTGGAGCTCGGCGACCTGGCAGGCGACCCGTGGATGGTCGACCCGACGGTGGACGGCGAGTGGGACGGGGTGCGCCGGGTGCTCGGCGCCGCCGGACTGAACCCGCCGGTCCTGCACGGTGACTACCTCACCGCCGCCTCCCTCGTCGTGCTCGGCGAGGCCGTCGCCCCCTGCCAGCCGACGTCGGGCCCGCGCGACGACATGGTGATCCGCCCGCTGCTGGGCGACCCGCTCGCGGTCCGCCTCCTCCTGGTCTCCCGGCCCGGCACGGACATCGAGGTGGTCTACGCGCAGTTGGAGGACGCCTATCGGGACGCGGCGCGACGGGCGAGCGGTTACCACGAATGGCTGCTGCGCCACCGCTCCCCGCTGGCCTGCGCGCCCTGATCCTCCACCGTTACGCCCGCGCCGGGGAGTTCGCGGTCACGCCCGCGCCGGGGAGTTCGCGGTCACGCCCGCGCCGGGGAGTTCGCGCCGGCCCGGGGCGCTCGGTCCGCGCGGGAGGGTTCCCCGTTCTGCTGACAGCGTGGCCGTGTTCCTCCACCGCCTTCCGGTGGGCAGAGTCGTCCCATGAGGCTTCTGATGCTGGGCGGTACGGAGTTCGTCGGACGGGCCGTCATCGACGCGGCGCTGGAGCGGGGCTGGGACGTCACGGTGTTCCACCGCGGGCGCCACGCGCCCCCGCCCGGTGTGAGCGCGCTGACCGGGGACCGGACCACGGGGGCGCGGGGACTCGCGGCACTGGCGGAGAACGGGCGGGGGTGGGACCTGGTCGTCGACACCTGGAGCGGCGCCCCGGCCGCCGTCCGGGACGCCGCCCGCCTGTTGTCCGGCCGCGCCGGGCACTACACCTACGTCTCCAGCCGCTCGGTGTACGCCTACCCGGCCGCGGCCGGACTCGACGAGGACGGCCCGCTGGTGGTCGGCGCCTCGCCCGACGACGGCGGGGACGTGCCGTACGACCGGGCCAAGCGCGGCGGTGAGCTGGCCGCCCTCGACGCCTTCGGGGACCGGGCCCTGCTGGCGAGGGCCGGGCTGATCATCGGCCCCGGGGAGAACATCGGCCGGCTGCCCTGGTGGCTCTCGCGGATCGCCAGGGGCGGGCCGGTGATCGCCCCCGGCCCGCCGGACGCGGAGCTCCAGTACATCGACGCCCGGGACCTGGCGGAGTGGATCCTGCACGCGGCGGCGGACGGGCTGCACGGTGCGTACAACACCGTCAGCCGCCCTGGCCACGCGACCATGGGCGAGCTGCTGGAGGCCTGCGTGCGGGCCACCGGGTCCGACGCCGAGCTGTGCTGGACCGACCCGGAAGTCCTGCTGGCCGCCGGGGCCGAGCCCTGGAGCGACCTGCCGATCTGGCTGCCGCCGGGCGAGCTGCATGACACCCTGCACCGGGGCGACCACACCAAGGCGTACGCGGCGGGGCTGCGGTGCCGCCCGGTCGGGGAGACCGTCGCCGACACCTGGGCCTGGCTGTGCGCACTGGGCGGTGCGGCGCCTCAGCGGCCCGACCGCCCGGCCGTCGGCCTCGACCCCGAGCTGGAGGCGAAGCTGCTGGCTCTCCGACGCGCCGGATCGCTGCGCGTGCCGAGGTGAGGAACCCCCCATAGGCCTACACACGAGATCAAGAGCGGCGTGTCATACAAAATGACTAAGTGATAACCATGCATATTGCGCGGCATGGAACAGAAGGCGCGCAGGCGCGGCAACGCAATTCGGGCAGCGGTGACAGTGGCCACGGCCGCGGCGATGGTGGGCGTCCTGGCCCCGGCCGCGGGTGCCGATCCGTTGCCGGGCGGACTGGGGCCCTGCCTCGGCAGCTCCTGCCCGCCAAGCTGGAACGACCCCAACAACGGCCCGGTCGTCGGCTTCGACAGCAATATCAACGTCTACGTCGGCGGGGACTTCCTGGTCCGGGAGGCGGCGGCCGAGGCGGAGGGGAAGGTCGTCACGCTCGGCCGGTTCGACATGGACAAGCGGGACGGGGCCTCGCAGGTCTACAACGTCGGCATCGCCGGCGTCGGTTCGCGGGTGCCGCCGCCGGACGGCTCCGACTATCTGACGACGGGCGGGGACGTCACCATCGCCGACGGCGAGCGCCTCCTCGCCGAGGAGGGTGAGCACTCCGGCCGCGTCGCGTACGCCGGCGCTCTCACGGGCACGGTGAACCCGACCACCGCCCCGCGCTTCGACGAGGACGCGGCCGCCCCGTACACACAACTGCGCCCGCAGCTCACCGAGGCCAGCCGGTGCTACGCGTACGAGGGCGACGAGCACCGGGCGGCCACGGGCACCTGGCAGCAGGCCGGCGACATCATCACGTTCACCGGCGACGGCACCTCCGCGATCCAGATCCTCGACGTGGACGCGGACCTGGAGTCGGAGACGGGCGGCAACACGGGGTTCGTGTTCAACGGCGTCCCCGAGGGCGCGACCGTCCTGGTCAACGTGTACGGCAGCACCCGCAGCGTCGCCACGTTCATGGGCTCGTTCCCCAACGAGGGCCTCCGCGAGAACCTCCTGTGGAACTTCCCGGACGCCACTGACCTGTCGCTGACGGGCCCGGCCCAGTTCGAGGGCAGCATCCTGGTCGGCCAGCCGGCCAGCAGCACCGTGCTGAGCATGAGCGGTACCAACGGCCGCTTCTACACGGCGGGTTCGCTCACCCACACCTCGGCGGGCCAGTCGGGCGGCCAGGAGATCCACGCGTACCCCTTCGACGGCGACCTGCCGACCTGTGCGCCAAACCCGACGCCGACCCCGACGGATCCGACGCCGACGCCCACGGACCCGACGCCCACGCCCACCGACCCCACACCGACGCCCACGGATCCCACGGCCACCCCCACGGACCCCACGCCGCCCCCCACCGAGCCGACCCCCACGCCCACGGATCCCACGGCCACCCCCACGGAGCCGACGCCCACCCCCACCGACCCCACCCCGACCCCCACCGACCCGACGCCGGCGCCGAGCCCCACCCGGCACACGCCGCAGCCCACACACTCGCCGAGCCACCCGGGTGGGCTGCCCGACACCGGATCCCGGGGCGGTGAATGGATCATCGGGTCCATCGCGGCAGCGCTGGTGGCCGCCGGCGGTACGGTCCTCGTGGTCACGCGCAGGGCTCGTCGCCGTACCTTCTAGCAGGCACGAAGCAGCGCCCCCGGCGGGGACCGTTAGCGTGGTCCGATGACCGAACCGCCGAGTGAACCGCTGCTGCACCTCGCCGAAGCACCTCTGTGGGAAGCGGCCCGCCGGACAGGGACGTACGAGATGTCCACCCGCGGCCGCACCCTCCACGAGGAGGGCTTCATCCACCTCTCGCTGCCCCACCAACTCCCTGGTGTGGCCCGGATGCTGTACGGGGACGGGAACGGCGAAGGGGCCGGCGGCCAGGGCCTCGTGGTCCTGGTCGTCGCTCCCTCCCGCCTCACCGACCCCGTACGGTACGAGGCGATGAAGCCCGGCGGCGAGGAGTTCCCGCACCTGTACGGACCGCTCCCCGTGAGCGCGGTCGTCGAGGTGCGGCCCCTTGACGACTGGTTCCACGACCGACGAGAGGAAGACGAACCCCAGTGATCGGCCCCCTCACCGCGGTGACCGGAGCGAGCGGAGCGGTCGGCGGCCGGGTCGCCCGACGGCTGGCCCGGACCGGCGCCCCCGTACGGCTCCTCGGCCGCGACCCCGCCCGGCTGCCCGATGTACCCGGCGCCGACCACGCGCCCGCCGCCCCCTACGGCGACGGCGAGGCCATGCGCCGGGCCCTCGACGGAGCCCACACCCTGTTCCTGGTCTCCGCGCACGAAAGCCCCCACCGGGTCCGGGAGCACACCACCGCGATCGACGCCGCCGTGGCGGTGGGGGTGGAGCGGATCGTGTACGTGTCCTTCCAAGGGGCCGCGCCCGACGCCACGTTCACCTTCGCCCGCGACCACTGGGACACCGAGGCCCACATCCGTACGGCCGAGATCCGCCACACCTTCCTGCGGGACAACTGGTACCTCGCGGGGCTGCCCGCGATGACCGGGACCGACGGCGTCCTGCGCGGACCCGGCGGCGACGGGCGGGTGGCGGCCGTCGCCCACGAGGACATCGCCGACGCGGCGGCGGCCGTGCTGCTGGACGAGGGCACCGACCACGACGACCGGGTCTACGACCTCACCGGACCCGAGGCGCTCACCCTCGCCGAGGCGGCCGAAGAGCTGAGCCGCGTCACCGGACGGCCCGTCGTCTACGCCCCCGAGACCCGCGAGGAGGCCTACGCCTCCCGGGCCGGCTACGGGGCCGAGGACTGGGAGGTGGCCGGCTGGGTCACCTCGTACGAGGCCATCGCCGAGGGGGAGTTGGCCGCCGTGTCCGACGCGGTGCCCACCCTCACCGGGCGCCCGGCGCAGAGCTTCGCCGAGTTCCTGGTGGAGAACCCGGCCAGCTACCGCCATCTGCTGCCCGGCGGCTGACCGGGAGACCCCGCCTCACCGCCACGGGATGTGCTTCCACGGACTGCCCTCGCTCTCCGTCAGCAGACGGTGGGCGAGGACGTTCTGTTCGTAGAACGGCCCGTACTCCTCCTCGTCGAACCGCAGCACCCGCCCCAGCGCGTACCCCGCCGAGAACTCCTCCCAGGAGCGGTGGGCCGACTTGCTCAGCGCCCCGGCGTACACGATCGCCGCCTCCGCGTCGGCCGGTCCGCAGAACCGGGCCGACAGCCCCCAGCGCGCCAGGTTCACCGCCCGCCCGTAGTCGTACGCGACCGTCGTACGCACCCGGCCGTCCGGCGGCAGCAGCCCGTCCGCGCGGAACCGGGCCTCGTAGCGCATGACCCGGCGCACCAGATGCTCGATGCCCTTCACCGTGTCCGCGTCCGCCCCCAGGTCCTGGGCGTGACCGGCCGCCGTCTCCCGCCACAGATCGGCCGAGGGCAGCTCGCCGAGCCCCGCAGCCAGCTGCTCCCGGGTGCGCAGCACGAAGTCCGGCTCAGGCGGGCTGTTGCTCGCGTCGAGCAGGAAGTCCAGCTGCCTGCGCCACCCCTCGTGGTCGGTGATGCCCCAGGAGTCGCGGAGCTGCTCGCGCTCATCGACGTACTCGCGGTAGACCGTGCCGATCTCGTTCCACGGCACGGCGTTCCCGATCGCCAGATGCACCCCGCACGCCAGTCCGTACGCCAGCGGCCCGTGCAGCGCGCCGTGCCGCAACGCGACGAGGCGGTTCCCGGACGCCCGGTCGTTCTCCGCGTAGGCCCGCTGCCACAGCGCCAGGTCCGGCGGGGCGGCGGGCAGCAGCAACTGGCCCGGTGTTCCCACGTTCACGCCCAGCCACACCTGCGGATCGGACCAGCCGAACTCGGCGACCCACCGCAGCGTCACCCCGCGGAAGACCCAGTCCGGGTGCCACGCGGGCAGCATGCCCCGGGTGAGGAGCGGCCGGCAGACGAAGCCCGCCGGGTCGACGTGCCGCCGCCAGATCACGGTGTCCGGGTCGGCGTCCACCTCGGCGCGCGGGGCCGGGATGTACAGCTCGGTCCCGGCCAGCGCGGCCAGTTGGCCCCTTCCATCGCCGCGCAGGGCGGCCTCGTGGAGGAGCTGTTCGGTCTCGGACGGCGGGATCCAGGGGGCGGGGGCCCGGGGCGCGGACGCGGGCGCGCCGGGGGCCGGGGGAGCGGCATGCGGGTTCTGGTTCGGGTTCATGAGGTTCATGACCAGGGGAGGTTCCGGTAGGGGCTGGTGGGGTCCTGGGTCAGGGTGCGGTGCTCGCCGAGCGACTGCCGGTACGTGGCCTCCGCCGACTCCGGGCCGTCGTCCTCCGCGCGGTGGACGAGCCGGGCCATGAGGTAGCCGAGGGAGAAGTCCGGCCAGGAGGAGTAGGCGCTCCGGGCGAGTTCGCCGAGGCGCAGGACGTCCTGCTCGGCCTCGTACGGATCGGTGTACCGGGCGCCGAGCGCGAGCCGTACGACGTTGACCGCCCGGCCGAGGTCGAACGCGGCCAGGGTGTCGACGCGACCGTCCGGGGCGAGCGCGCCGTCGGCCCGGAGCCGGTCCTCGTACAGGGCGATGCGGCGCAACGACCGTTCGGCCAGCGCCCGGTCGTCGGCGTCGCGCGCGGTGAACGCCCGGCCCACCGCCTCGGACCACTCCTCGCGCGTCGGGGTACGCCCCAGCCGGGCGGCCAGGGTGTGCCGGGTGCGCAGGACGGCTTCCTGGACGCGCCCGACCAGCTGGTTCCTCATCAGCGACGCGAGGCGGTCGCGGTACTCGGCGCGGTGCTGGATGCCCCACGGACTGCGCAACCGGGCGCGGTCCGTCGCGTAGCTCTCATAGGCGGCGCCGAGCCGGTTCCAGATCAGGCCGTTGGCGACGGCCAGGTGAGCGCCGAGCGCCAGCCCGTGGGCGAGCGGACCGTGCAGGGGCCCGCCGCTGTCGGTGAGCAGCACCCCCTGCTCGGGCACGCCGAGGCGTTCGGCGGCCTTCAGCCAGGCCTTGAGGCGCCCGGGCCTGGCGTCGACCATCGCCGCGTACGGGGTGCCGTGGTTCACCGCGAGCCGGCGCACGTCGTACGGCCAGATCCGGGCCAGCTCGCCGAGGCCCACCTCGCGAAAGACCCACTCGGGGTGCCAGGGCGGCAGCATTCCCTGGGTCAGGACCGGGACGCAGGTCCGCCGGGTGGCCTCGTCGCGGACGGTGGGCAGCGGGGCCGTCCAGCCGGGGATGTCCGCGTGCAACCGGGCGACGAGCACGTACAGCCGGGTCCGTGCGAGCAGCTCCACCACCGCGTCGGCGCTCCCGCCCGCGACCGCCGCGGACAGCGCGCGCTCGATCTCCGTGGGCGCCACCGCTCCACCGCTCACTGTTGTCGCCCAGCTCCCCGTCGTCACGGAGCTGATCCTACGAAACGGGCCCTGCGCGCGGCCCGGGTGGTCAGAGGCCCGCCGGACGCACCAGCCCCGACTCGTACGCGTACACCGCCGCCTGGGTGCGGTCGCGGACGCCCAACTTGACCAGAATCCGGCCCACATGGGTCTTCACCGTCTGCTCGGCGACGATCAGCTCCCGGGCTATCTCGGCGTTCGACAGGCCGCCCGCGATCAGCGTCAGCACCTCCGTCTCGCGCTCGGTCAGGTCCCCGATCCGTGCCTTGAGCGGTGCGCGCGGGGCTCCGGCCGTCCGGGAGAACTCCACGATCAGCCGCTTGGTGATGTTGGGCGAGAGCAGTGCGTCGCCCGCCGCCACCACCCGTACGGCATGGGCGAGTTCATCGGCGGACGCGTCCTTCAGCAGGAAGCCGGACGCGCCCGCGCGCAGCGCCTCGTACACGTACTCGTCGAGGTCGAAGGTGGTGAGCACGAGCACCTTCACCGTCGAGCCCTCGGGGGAGGTGATCCGCCGGGTCGCCTCGATGCCGCCCAGCTCGGGCATCCGGATGTCCATCAGCACGACGTCCGGGGCGAGTTCGGCGACTTTGTCGATCGCGTCGAGCCCGTTCACGGCCTGCCCGACGACCTCGATGTCCGGCTCGGCGTTGAGCAGGAACGTGATGCCCTGGCGGACCATCATCTGGTCGTCGGCGATCACAGCACGGATGGGCGGGGTCATGGGGTGTCCTCGGTCGTCTTGGTCGTTTCGGTCGCTTCGGTGCTGGTGGGCAGGATCGCGGTGACTTCCCAGCCGCCGTCGGGCGTGGGTCCGGTGGCCAGCTCGCCACCGAGCATTGCCGTTCGCTCGCGCATGCCGAGCAGACCGTGGCGTACGCCGGGGGAGGGGGCGGCCGGGCGCTCCGGCGGGGAGTTGACGACCCGGACGGTCAGCCCGGTGGGCCGGTGGCCGATCACCACCTCGGCGCTCGCCCCGGGCGCGTGGCGCATTACGTTGCTCAGGGCTTCCTGCACGATGCGGTACGCGGACAGCTCGACGCCCGGTGGGAGGGGGCGGGGTTCGCCGGTGGTGCGGAGGGCGACGGCGAGACCGGTCGAGCGCACGGTGGTGACCAGCCCGCCGAGGCCGTCGAGGCCGGGCTGCGGGGTGTGCCGGGTGTCGTCGCCCCGGGCGGGGGCGCCCTCCGAGCGCAGGACGCCCAGCACGCGGCGGAGCTCGGCGAGGGCTTCGAGCGCGTTCTCGCGGATGCCGGTCAGATTCTCCCGCAGCTCCTCGGTGGGGTGCTCCACCAGATGCGGGGCGACCTGCGCCTGGATGGAGATCACCGACATGTGATGGGCGACCACGTCGTGCAACTCCCGTGCGATCCGGTTGCGTTCCTCCAGCAGCGTGCGCCGGGCCCGCTCCTCGGCGGTCAACTCGGCCTGGACGACGAGGTCCTTACGGGCCAGGCGCAGGCTGCGGAGTGCGGCGCCGAGGACCAGGGCGACGACGAACACCGGGGCGGAGCGGTCCAGGTCGAGGTTGTGCCGCTGCGTCTGGTGCACCGTGAGGGCCAGGCCCGCCAGCAGCGTGAGGGCCAGCGCCCCCGCCGAGCGGCGCAGCGGGACGCGCAACGCCAGCAGGAACAGCGCCCCGCCCTGGAACACCATCCCCATGACGCTCCAGGGGAACAGCCGGTCCGGGCTCAAGGCGGACTCGGTGGCCAGGACCGTCGTCACCGACAGCGCGGTCGCCGCCCACCACGCCCCCACCGGACGGATCATCCCGGCCAGCAGCACCACCGACTGTGCCAGGGCGGCCAGCACGGCCCACCCGCTGACTCCCGTGACCGGGTCGGTGCTCAACTCGTACGCACGAGGTACGGCGAAGAAGGTGGCCGCGAACACCAGCAGCACCAGGAACACCGGCCGCCACACCGGGGCGTCCGGCTCGCCCATGCGCGGCACCCGGTCGGCGGGCGCCGCCCACAGGTCCTCGTACAGGGCGCGCGGCGCACGGCGCACCGCCGCCCGCAGACGCACCGCCCTCGATGTCGTCACGGTCCCCACCGCCCCCTCGGCTCGACCAGCCCACAGACTAGGCACGACGCGCCCGTCCCTTCCGCGCGGGGGCGGATTCCCGTACGACGAGGGAGCCCCCGCCGGTACGCCGTCCGCCCTGTTCGTAACCCCGGAACGCCGCCCAGCACCCCAGCAGCGCCAGCGCGAACAGCGGCAGCCAGAGCAGCCGGGCGAGCACCCAGCCGGCGTCGTCGGGCACGGTGTGCAGCCCCGGCAACGGGCCGTCCTCGAACAGCAGCGCGCTCATCGTCACGACGATCATCGCGGTCTGGTGCCAGAGGAACACGGTCATCGCCGCCAGGTTCACCACCGCGACCACCGCCCAGGCGGCGGGCCTGCGCAGCGCCCGGCGCAGCGGTCCGAGCAGCAGCAGCGCCGCCCCGCACTGGGCCAGGCCGAAGGCGACGGCGGCCAGGCTCGGCGGGTCCAGGTTGGAGATCCGGCCCCCTGGAACACCGACCATGGAGGCCGGATAGCCGGCCCACAGCACGAGAGCGAAGGCCCCCGCCGCCCCGCCGAGCAGCAGCGCCCAGCGGCTCGCCCGGCCGCGCAGCCCGCCCCGGGCCACCAGCGCCCCCAGGCAGTACGGCACCAGCCACCCCGCGACCACGTTGACCCACCCCAGCTCGCGCGGACCGTCCAGCCCCAGGCGCACGAGATCGACGTGCAGCACCACCACGAGCGGCCACAGCGGGTGCAGCCGCGCCACCAGCGGCGTCAGCGCGGTCAGCGCGGCGAAGACCAGCAGGAACCACAGCGGCGACCAGACCAGCTTCACCAGCGCCCGCACCGTCGCCTCGCCCACCCCGGCCACCAGCATCGCGGCCGCCGCGAGCGCCCACACCACCAGCACCGCCACCACCGGCCGGAACAGCCGCGCCAGCCGGCCGCCCACCCACTGCCCGTACGGCACGCCCCGCTTCCGCGCCGAGGCCCAACTCCGGGCCGCCACCATTCCGCCCACCAGGAAAAACACCGCGAGGGTCTGGAACACCCAGGAGACGGCGGTGAACTGCGGCATGGACGACAGCGGGCTCGCGCCGCGCACCGTGCCGCTGTCGGTGACCAGCGCGGTCACCAGCCAGTGCCCGCCCACCACGCCCAGGATCGCCAGGGCTCGCAGGGCGTCCACGGCCCGGTCGCGGGCGGGCGGGGTGGCGGCCTCGATCCGCGCGACGAGCCCGGTCATCGCGAGGCCCCCAGCGGCTCGGCACCGGCCACGATCCGGGCCAGGTTCGTCAGCGAACGCGAACCGCGCAGCAGATAGTCGCTGTGGCCGCCGTCGCCCGCGTCGAACACCTCGGCCCCGAACTCCTCCGCCACCGGATCGGTCCCGAACCCCACCGTGGCGACGAACGGCACGCGCACCCGGACGTGGGGCACCCGGGCGATCCAGTCCCCGCCGCCGCGCCCCGCCCACACCCGCGCACCGGTACGGAGCGCGGCGGCGTCGTCGCTGCCGACCCCGGGGCTGCCGTAGAGGACGAGGGCGTCGGCGGAGGTCCCCGGCGCGGACCGGGCGCAGATCACGGAACCGTACGAGTGGCAGAGCAGGCTGATCCGGGCGGCGGGCCGCACCGCGCGCAGCCCGTCCACCAGGGTGCGCAGCCCGGGCGCGGCCCCGTCGGCCCGCCCGCTGGTCAGGGCGGCCGGGCTGACGGTGGCGGGCGTGCGGTAACCGAGCCAGGCGACGACGGCCCCGCCCTCGCCCAACTCCCCCTGCAAGGCGGTCGCGTCGCGCCGGAGCCGCCAGTACGCGTCCAGGCCGACACCGGCTCCCGGCACCAGGACCGCGATCCGCCGAGCCGAGGACAGCTCGCCCACGACCTCCACGCTCCGGCCGCCGTCCCGCCCGTCGAAGGACAGGAACTGCCGCCCCGGCGCGGCCATCGCCCGCAGCGAGGCCACCCGCTTGAGGTCCCCGTGCCCCGCCGCCATCCGCCCGGCCGCCCGGATGCCCTGCCGGCTCACCGCGTACCGCTTCTCCAGGGCTCCGGGAGCCGCATCCCGCAACTGCCCCAGCGCGGTCGGCGCGGGGGCGGGCACGGCGGCGGGCCGGGCAGCTCCGGACACCGGCACGGCCACCGCGAAGGTGACCAGGGCGGCGAGCAGGGCGCGGCGCGTACGACGTCTGCGAGGGCGGTCCGCCATGGGGTGAGGTCCTTCCGTACCAGGGGGCGTTGCGTGTCTCCGGTACAGAAGTTATGGACGGGGCGCGGTAGTCGGCGTCCCGCTCAGGAGCGCACGTGCGGGGTGGCTCTCAGGTATGACGCGGGGTACGCGGCCCGGCGTCAGCGCCGAGTGGTGTCACGGCCTCAGCTCCCGGCGGTACGTCCCGGGGGCGCGGCCCGGCGTCAGCGCCGAGTGGTGTCACGGCCTCAGCTCCCGGCGGTACGTCCCGGGGGCGCGGCCCGGCGTCAGCTCCGGCCCGTGTGCTCCAGGATCGCGGCGGCCAGCGGGGCGTGCACCTCGCGGGGCAGGGCGTGGCCCATGCCGGGGATCTCGACGAGCCGCGCACCACGGATGACCTGGGCGAGGTGCTCGGCGTGCGGGGCCGGCGCGACCGGTTCGGCGGGGGCCGAGGTGATCAGCGTGGGCACCTCGGTGGCGGCGAGCTGCTCGGTGCGCTCCATGCCGGAATAGTCGGCACGGGCGTGCGCGGTGCCGGTGTGGTGGTGCCCGGTGTGGACGATGATCCGCCGCTCCAGCTCACGGGCGTACGCGGCGTCGAACGGGATCAGTCCGCCGCCGAGCACCCGCCAGTGCTCGACCCGCCGCTCCAACTCCGCCTCCGGGCCCAGGTCCTCGACGGGCCGCGACCACAACTCCCTCAACTCCGCCGATACGCCGGGCAGTTCCTCCGGCGGGATCCGGCGGCCGTCCGGCGCGACGTACGGCACGGAGCTGAGCGCGCTCGTCCCGATGACGGTGGCGCTGAGCAGTCGCTCGGGATGGTCGGCGACGAGCAACTGCGTGAGCATCCCGCCCATCGACATCCCCACCACATGCGCCCGCCTCACCTCGAACGCGTCCAGCACGGCGACGGCGTCCTCGGCCAACGCGGTGAGCGGATAGGGCTGTTCGTCGAAGGAGGCGGTGGAGCGGCCGGTGTCCCGATGGTCGTACCGGATCACCCGGTGGCGTGCGGCCAGCAGCGCCACCAACTCATCGGGCCACCCGAGCCCGGACGCCTGTGCGCCCATGATCAGGAGCAGGGCGGGGGCGTCGGGGGAGCCGTGATCCTCTGCCCAGAGGCGCACGCCGGGGGAGGCATCGACGAAGCGTTCCATGGTGAACCTCGCTGTTCTGCGTCCTGCGGTCACATCTAGACGATACGTATCGTCTTGCTTAGTTCGTGCAGAGTAGCTCATCGTCGGCCCCGGGGCCAGTGGTGACGGTGAGGCCGTGGATCCGGTGGGCGCCTCAGGGGCGGAAGGTGCGGCGGTAGGTGTCGGGCGGGACGCCGACGCTGCGCTGGAAGTGGCGGCGCAACGTGGTGGCCGTGCCCATGCCGGCCGCCGCGGCGATGGCGTCCACTCCGGCGTCGGTCGTCTCCAGCAACTCCTGCGCGTGGCGGATGCGTTGGGCGTGCAGCCACTGCAGGGGAGTGGTGCCGGTCAGGTGCTTGAAGTGGCGGGCGAGGTGGCGTGAGCTCATCCGGGCCCGGCGGGCCAGGTCCTCCACGGTGAGCGGCTGGTCCAGCCGCTCCAGCACCCAGGGGAAGAGCTCGCTCAGGGGGTGGCCGCCCGGCGCGGGGACGGGGGTGGCGATGAACTGGGCCTGCCCGCCGTCGCGGTGCGGCGGGACGACCAGGCGTCGGGCGATCCTGTTGGCGACCGCCGAGCCGTGGTCGAGCCGGACCAGGTGCAGGCACAGGTCCATGGCGGCCGCCTTGCCCGCGGACGTGAGCACATCGCCGTTGTCGACGTAGAGGACGTCCGGGTCAACGGTGGTTGCCGGGTGGCGGCGGGCCAGCTCCCGGGTGTGGCCCCAGTGGGTGGTGGCGTGCCTGCCGTCGAGCAGCCCCGCCGCACCCAGGACGAAGGCGCCCGTGCACAGGGACGCCACCCGCGCGCCCGCCGCGTGGGCCGCGCGCACCGCCTCGACCAGCTCGGCGGGCGGTTCGCGGTCGGTGTCGGCCCAGCCGGGGACGATCACCGTGTCGGCACGCGCGAGGTGGTCGAGCCCGTGGTCCGGTTCCAGGCGGAAGCGGTCGACCCGCACCGGGCCGCTTCCGCAGAGGGAGAAGTCGTACCAGGGGTCCACGATGTGGGCCAGGTCGGCCCCGAAGACCTCGACGGCCACGGAGAGTTCGTAGTGGAGGATGCCGTCGGCGACGGCCAGGGCGACAGTGGGCACGTCCGAAACTGTATGCGGTATGTCGTTTCCGACGCTCGTGCGGGGCGCGGCCCACGACCAGGATGAGAGGTGTCAAGCCCCGGCGGACCGACACCGCGGCGGGCGTTCGAGCAGTCAGAGGTCAGGGGAGTCCCATGGGGTCAGGTCAGCCGGTGGCGGTGTTCGGGGCGTACGGTCACACGGGCCGGTTCGTGGCGGCGGAGCTGGCCGCACGCGGGTACGTCCCCGTGCCGTCCGGCCGCAACGCGCACGCCCTGGAAGAGCTGGCCCTCGGACGTGGCTGGAAGTCCAGGGTGGCGTCGGTCGACGACCCGGCCTCGCTGGACCGGGCCCTGGCGGGCACGGTGGCGGTCATCAACTGCGCCGGTCCCTTCGCCTCGACCACCGGCCCCGTGATCGAGGCCGCGCTCCGCGCGGAGATCCCCTATCTGGACGTGGCCGCCGAGCTGGAGGCCAATCTCGACACCTTCGGCCACTACCGCGAGCGGGCCCGGGAGGACGGGGCGGTGATCGTCCCGGCCATGGCCTTCTTCGGCGGCCTCGGCGATCTGCTGGTCACGGCGGCGATGGGCGACTGGACCGAGGCCGACGAGGCCCACATCGCGTACGCGCTCAGCAGCTGGCACCCCACCGCCGGAACCCGGCTCTCGGGTGCGGTCTCCCGCGAGCGGCGCGGCGACCACCGCCTCCGCTACCGGGGCGGGCGGTGGGAGCGCCGCACCGATGCCGCGCCCGGCCTGGAGTGGACGTTCCCGGAACCGGTGGGCCGCCAGCCGGTGATCGGGGAGTTCACGATGGCGGACGTCGTCACGGTCCCCCAGCACCTCGCGATCCCCGACGTGACCACGTACATGAGCGCCGAGGCCGCCCGGGACGTCGTCTCACCCGACACGCAGGCCCCCACCGCCGCCGACGGGAGCGGCCGCTCGGACCAGACCTTCCTCGTCGACGCCGTCGTCCGCTCCGGCGACACCGAACGCCGGGCCACCGCGAGCGGCCAGGACATCTACGCCGTCACCGCCCCTCTGGTCGCCGAGGCCCTCGACCGCGTCCTGACCGGCCGCACCAGGTCGCTCGGCGTCGTGCCCGCCGGCGAGATCTTCGACGCCCCCGATTTCCTGCGCGCACTGGAGCCGCACATCGCTCTCGACCTGCACCCGGGGAGGGGCGACGCCTGAACCTCGCCCGCCCGCCCACCACTTGTGCCGGCGGCCGCAGGTGTCATGCCTTCACGCCCGAGAGGGCGGTGCGTGACAAGGACGGGCGACGGCGCTGCCTTGATCGACGAAATCCTACTCATCCAGCCTGATCCGGACGTGGGTCTGCAGCCGGGACATCTGATAGAAGCCGCGTTGTGGGCGTATCGGGTGTCAACGGCCGACGCCGCCTGAATGCTCCTGGTCGCGATGTCACCTGACCACCCTGCGCCGCCGCCCGCTCGCCGAACGCGCGGCGGCCTGAGCGATCGACTGAGGGACCGAACCCGGGTGATCCGGCCCCACAAGCCCTGGTGCCCCGGCGCGAACGACCGCACCCGGCCCGCCATGGACGCCGTTGGTGGCGGCCTGCGGACCGGGTGCGGGACAGCTGAAGCGGCACGACCCGCGAAACCGCAGGTCGGAACGCTTAGATGCGGATCAAGCCTTCTTGGTCTCCCAGAAGATCCGGTCGACCTCGGCGATCAGGTCCAGGGCCTTCTGACCCGTCTTCGGGTCGTTCGAGCCCTTGGCCGCAGAGAGCGCCTTCAGGGTGTCGTTGATCAGCTGGTGCAGCTCCGGGTACTTCTCGAAGTGCGGGGGCTTGAAGTAGTCGCTCCAGAGCACCGACACGTGGTGCTTCGCGAGCTCGGCGCGCTGCTCCTTGATCAGGATGGCGCGGGTGCGGAAGTCCGCGTCCTCATTGGCCTGGTACTTCTCCTGGACGGCCTTGACCGACTCGGCCTCGATGCGGGCCTGGGCCGGGTCGTACACGCCGCAGGGCAGGTCGCAGTGGGCGCTGACCTTCACCTTGGGGGCAAACAGGCGGGAAAGCATGGAGCTGTCCTCCTCGTGATCGTCTTCTCAGGTGGGACATTACTCCGTGGAGCGCCGCTTTCCGTGGCTGCCCCAGGGGCTTAGGTCAAAAGTCCGGGGTGAGAATCGGGCCGTCGGCCGAATGTACGGAGCCGTCCACGGGGCGATGTACTGACGATGTGCTGGAGGAGGAGCGGAAGGTGCCCAAGATGCCGGAGCGGCGACAGGTGTCCGGAGGCGGGCGGGTGACGCGGCGTTTGTTGCAGGTGGTGGAGGTGACGGGGCCCTCCATGGTGCCCACGCTCTACCACGGCGATCTGTTGCTCGTGCAGTACGGGGCGCCCGTGCGCCCCGGTGACGTGGTCATCCTGCGGCACCCCTTCCAGCAGGACCTGCTGGTGGTCAAACGGGCCACCGAACGGCGGCCCGGCGGCTGGTGGGTGCGCGGCGACAACACCTTCGCGGGCGGGGACAGCACGGATTACGGGACCGTGCCGGAGGAACTCGTGCTCGCCCGGGTGCGGGCCCGCTACCGGCCCCTGGCGAAAGGTCAGCGGTCGGTGACGGCGGTGCTGGGCTGGGCGGTCTCCGCGCTGCGGCCGGTGCGCTCGGCCTCCTCGCGCTTGCGGGCCCGGTAGGCGGCCACGTTCGCCCGGGTCGCGCAGCGGTCCGAGCAGTAGCGCCGGGAGCGGTTCGTGGAGGTGTCCAGGTAGGCGTTGCGGCACGGCGCCGCCTCGCACAGGCCGAGGCGGTCCACGCCGTGCTCGGTGAGGTGGAAGGCCAGTCCCATCGCCGCGATGGCCGCGTACCCCGCGGTCGCGTTCGACGGATGGTCGGCCAGGTGCATGTGCCAGTCCGGCCTGCCGTCCTCGTCCCGTACGTCGTGCCCCGAGATCTGCGGGCTCACCGGGAACTCCAGCAGCAGCGAGTTCAGCAGGTCGACCGCGAGCGTCTCGTCACCCCCGTCCGCCGCCTCGAAGACCGCGCGCAGCCGAGCCCGTACGGAACGGAACCGGGTCACGTCCGCGTCCGTCGTCCGCCGCGCCGCCTGCTGATTCGCGCCGAACAGCTCCCGGACCGCCTCGACGGAGGTGAGCGTGTCCTTGTTGCGGGCCGGCTCCTCGGTGTTGACCAGGCGCACGGCGTAGTCCGAGTAATAGGCCAGTTCCACTTGTAGTCCTTACGGCGTCGGTCTAGAGTCGGGGCATCGGCCAGTGTAATGGTCGACTGTCGTGAACGGGCATTACGTGGAGGGTGACGTGACGGAGACGGCTACGGGAACCGACTGGCAGTCCTGGCAGAAGAGCTGGGACCGGCAGCAGGAGTGGTACATGCCCGACCGCGAGGAGCGGTTCCGGGTGATGCTGGACATGGTCGAGGCGGTCGTCGGACCGGAACCGCGGGTGCTCGACCTCGCCTGCGGTACGGGAAGTATTACGGACCGGCTCCTCAAGCGGTTCCCGAACGCCACGAGCACCGGCGTCGATCTCGACCCCGCGCTCCTGGCCATCGCCCGCGGCACCTTCGAGGGCGACGACCGGGTCACCTTCGTCACCGCCGACCTCAAGGACCCGGACTGGACGGCCCGGCTGCCCCACACCTCGTACGATGCCGTCCTCACCGCCACCGCCCTGCACTGGCTGCACAGTGAGCCGCTCGCCGCGCTCTACGGGCAGATCGGCGGCCTCGTCCGGGACGGCGGGGTGTTCATGAACGCCGACCGCACGATCGACACGGCCACCCCCCGCATCAACGCCGCCGAACGCGCCCACCGGCACGCCGCGATGGACCGGGCCAAGGCCGCCGGCGCGCTGGACTGGGCCGCCTGGTGGGCCGTCGCCGCGAAGGACCCGGTCCTCGCCGGGCCGACCGCCGAGCGGTTCGTGATCTACGGCGAGCACGCGGACGGGGAGATGCCCTCCGCCGACTGGCACGCCCGCACCCTGGTCGCCTCCGGCTTCGGTGAGGCGCGCGCGGTCTGGGCGTCGCCGTCGGACTCGCTGGTGCTCGCTGTGAAGTAGGCGGCCAAAGACTCTCGGCGAGGCGTGGTTCTCTGAATTATTGCTTCAGAGGGCGAGGTGATTCCGATGCTTCGCTGTGCCCAAATGGGTACGTATCGGAATCCTCGCGGACCATAAACTCTCCGTGGGTGTATTGATCCCCTGAGGTATCGGTGATCGGATGGCGCGAGGCCGTAGTACGGCTCAAACAGGGGAAGGTCTCGTATGAAATGTCGACCTCTGTCCGCAGCTCTCGCGCTGACCATCGCGGGAGCTGGGACGCTGCTCACGGTAAGTCCTGCCAATGCGGCGAGCACGAAAACGTGTGCCGTGGATCAGGGTGCCGTCTATGACATCTGCTTCGATGCCAACGGGGACAAGTTCACCGTGAACGATCTCCGCAAGGACGGCATGCGGGCTGTGGTGAAGTGGAAGGCGATGGACGGTTCGGGGCGAGTCGGCCAGTGTGCAGATACCGACGGCGCTCACAACGGTCCGAAGGTGTGCGACTACGACTTCATCGAAGGGCACAACAAGTACGTCGCCTTCCAGGGATTCGTGCAGGACGGGCCGCGCGGCAAGGCGCAGTTCCTCTCGTACTCCTACAACGGCTACATCAGCCCCAGGTGACCGGCGCCACCGAATTGATCTAGGGGGAACTCGTGAAGTTGAGGCATGGCGCGATGGTCGGGGCCGCTGCCGTAATGGCGTTCAGTGGATTGCCCGTATTCGTAGCAGGTGCACAGGCGGATCCGAGCTGTGTTGTCAGGGTCAGTGGTTCCACCAGCGGAAAGTCCTACACGGTGAAATCCACAAGCAATCCGTGCGGCAGGCAGGTCCGCGCGTATCTCGGGTGCATCAACCCGGACACGTTCTACCGGACGAAAAAATACGGGACGGCCTTCTCCGGAACCGGAACGAGCAAGGCGAAGTGCCACTCGGACGACACCATCGAGAAACGCGGGCACCAGGTGAATGTGCCCGGACAGGGATGGACGACATACATCCACTGACCGCATGAGTGAATGTGCCGGTATGGCCGGGGTCAACTCCCAGGCCTACCGGCACATTCGTGCCCGGCGACCCTCAGAGCACCTTCGACAGGAACGACTTCGTCCGGTCGTGCTGCGGGTTGGTCAGCACGTCGCGCGGGTGGCCCGACTCGACCACCACGCCGTCGTCCATGAAGACCAGTGCGTCGCCCACCTCGCGGGCGAAGCCCATTTCGTGGGTGACGACGATCATCGTCATGCCGTCCTCGGCCAACCCGCGCATGACGTCCAGGACGTCACCCACCAGCTCCGGGTCGAGCGCCGAGGTCGGCTCGTCGAAGAGCATCAGCTTCGGCTCCATGGCCAGCGCGCGGGCGATCGCCACGCGCTGCTGCTGACCGCCGGAGAGCTGCGAGGGGTAGTTCTTCGCCTTGTCGCCCAGACCCACCCGGTCCAGCAGCTTCTCGGCGCGGGCCCGGGCCACGGCCTTGGACTCGCCCTTGACCTGGACCGGGGCTTCCATGACGTTCTCGATCGCCGTCATGTGCGGGAACAGGTTGAACCGCTGGAAGACCATGCCGATATCGCGGCGCTGGGCCGCGACCTCCCGGTCCTTGAGCTCGTAGAGCTTGTCGCCCTTCTGCCGGTAGCCGACCAGCTGACCGTCGACGTAGAGACGCCCGCCGTTGATCTGCTCCAGGTGGTTGATGCACCGCAGGAAGGTGGACTTGCCGGAGCCCGACGGGCCGACCAGGCAGAACACCTCGCGGGGGGCCACCTCCAGGTCGATGCCCTTGAGGATGTGCGCTGCGCCGAAGGACTTGTGGACGCCCTCGGCCTTCACCATGGGGGTGGTCATGCCGAAACCCCTCCTCGGGAACCGCTCAGGGAGACCATCTTCATCTTGATCTTCTGCAACGGCGTCGGCGGCAGCTGCCGCAACGAGCCGCGGGCGTAGTGCCGCTCGACGTAGTACTGGCCGATGCTGAACACACTGGTCAGCGTCAGGTACCAGACGGAGGCGACCAGCAGGGTCTCCATGACGGCGAACGACGTGGAGCCGATGTTCTGCGCGGCCCGCAGCAGCTCCGTGTACTGGACGGCCGACACCAGGGACGAGGTCTTGAGCAGGTTGATGAACTCGTTGCCGCTCGGCGGCACGATCACCCGCATGGCCTGCGGAAGGACGATGCGCCGCATGGTCTTGCCGCTCGACATGCCCAGAGCGTGGGCCGCCTCGGTCTGGCCCTCGTCGACGGACTGGATGCCGGCCCGGACGATCTCCGCCATATAGGCGCCCTGGTTCAGGCCGAGGCCCAGCAGGGCGACCATGAACGGGGTCATGACGTCGACCATCTCGTCCTTGTAGAAACCAAGGTTGAGGATGGGGAAGATCAGCGCCAGGTTGAACCACAGCAGCAGCTGGACGTAGACCGGCGTGCCGCGGAAGAACCAGATGTAGAGCCAGGAGACGGCTCCGGTCACCGGATTCTTCGAGAGTCGCATGACGGCGAAGGTGATGCCGAGCACCAAGCCGATCAGCATCGAGAGGACGCTGATCAGCAGCGTCCGGCCCATGCCGGTGATGATCCGGTCGTCGAAGATCAGGTTGCCGACGGTGCCCCAGTTGACGTCACCCTGGGAAAACGAATAGACGAGCGTGCCGAGCAGGGCCAGGACGATGCCGCCGCTGAGCCAGCGGCCCGTGTGGCGTACCGGGATGGCCGTGATCTGCTCGGGGAGCTGGTGGCTCCCCTTTTCGGCCTCCGCGCCGGCTGGTGGCTGGTCGGAGGGGGGCTTGCTGAACTTGTCAGTCACGATGACTGCCCTTCGGTGAACGGGGAAGGCGTGGCCGCGGTCCTACTTGCCGGCGTTGATGGTCGCCTTGGTCACGGCGCTGTTCGTGACGTCCCACTTCTCCAGGACCTTCTTGTATTCACCGTTCTTGATGATCGCGTCCAGCGCTTCCTTGAGCGCGTCGCGCAGCTGGGTGTTGTCCTTGTCGACGGCGATGCCGAACGGACCGGCGTCGGTCTGGCCGCCGGCGACCTCGAAGTCCTTGCCGCCGCCCGCGGTCTTGGCGATGTGCGCGGCGACCGGGTAGTCGTTGAGGTCGGCGACCGCACCGCCGGACTTCACCCTGGTCTGCGCCTCGGCGTCGGTGTCGAACGCCTCGATCGTCAGCGTGCCCTTGCCGTCCTTCTTGCAGGTGGCGGCCTGCGCCTTGAACGTGTCGTGGTAGATCGTGCCGCGCTGCACGGCGACCTTCTTGCCGCACAGGTCGTCGAGGGACGTGATGTTCTGCGGGTTGCCCTTCTTGACCAGCAGCGAGACGCCGGAGGTGAAGTAGTCGACGAAGTCGACACCCGTGCCGGTCTTCTTGCCCGTGTCGTCCAGGCCCTCCTGGCGGGCCTTGGTGTCGCTCATGGCGGACATGACGATGTCCTGGCGCCCGGTGTTCAGCGACGAGATCAGGCCATCGAACGTACCGCTGGTGAACTGGAACGTGACACCCAGCTCCTTGCCGAGAGCGGCGGCGATGTCGGGGTCGATACCGACGATCTTGCCGCCCTCCTCGTACTCCATGGGGGCATAGGCGGCGTCGGTGCCGACCTTGATGACACGGGCCTTCTGGATCTTCTCGGGCAGCTTGGCGAAGAGCGGCGCGTCGGAGGACGTGGTCCCCTCCGACGTGCCGGAGTTCGTCTGGTCGCCACAGGCGGTCAGCAGCATGGTGCCGGCGACCGCGATGGCGCCGACCGCCGCGATCCGGGTCTTCGCGGTCGTACGACGCGTGATGCTTGCGGTCATGTCGGGATCCTCCGGCAGGTGAGGGATAGGTGCTGGTGGGCGGCTTGGCACGCACCTTCGAGTGTCGCCACCTTGTGTGATGACGGCATCCTGCCATTCGGACTGGCCCATCCAGGGGTCCAGCCATGTCAAAATCGGATAACGGGCGACCCCCGAACATCAACGGCCGGTACCTCGGGACCGGACCTTCTGTGGGGAATCAATCCCCACGCCGGAGAATCTTCGGCACGTCTCGACTCGTGGACGGCATTTATACCGGTTTGCCGACTTGTCCAGATATTCGACTATGAGTCACGTCACCGCGTCGATATGGACTCGTCCGTAACACCGTTCGTCCGGTAAGAAAGACGTTTACACCCCTCATCCGGGGCTCAGGGCGCGTGTGCGGCGCGCCCGCGCGTACGTACCTCTCCCTGCCGGGGCGGGCCAACCGCTCGGTGCGGGGCACGTACGCGGTGCCCGCCCACCCCTCCTCAACCAGGAGTGGCCACCCTCAAACGATGAAGACTTAAGGGGTCAACACCATGGCAGCGGAGATCGTCAATCCTCGCAGCGACAGCACCATCGACAGCGCCACCGACCGTGGCATCCAGCGCACGAGCGCGGCGGACACCGGGGCCGACGAGCCCTTCGATCCGGCCTTCGCCCTCCATCGGGGAGGGAAGATGGCTGTGCAGGCCACCGTCCCGATCCGGGACAAGGACGACCTCTCCCTGGCGTACACGCCCGGAGTGGCGAAAGTGTGCAGCGCCATCGCCGACAACCCCGAGCTCGTCCACGACTACACCTGGAAGTCCCAGGTCGTGGCCGTCGTGACGGACGGCACCGCCGTGCTCGGCCTCGGTGACATCGGGCCCGAGGCGTCCCTCCCCGTGATGGAGGGCAAGGCCATCCTCTTCAAGCAGTTCGGCGGCGTCGACGCGGTGCCGATCGCGCTCGCGACCACCGACGCCGACGAGATCGTCGACACCGTCGTCCGGCTCGCGCCCTCCTTCGGCGGGGTCAACCTCGAGGACATCTCGGCGCCCCGCTGCTTCGAGATCGAGCGCAAGCTCCAGGAGCGGCTGGACATCCCGGTCTTCCATGACGACCAGCACGGCACCGCGGTCGTCACGCTGGCCGCCCTGCGCAACGCCGCGAAGCTCTCCGGACGGACGCTCGGCGATCTGCGCGGCGTCATCTCCGGCGCGGGCGCGGCGGGCGTGGCCATCGCCAAGTTCCTGCTGGAGGCGGGGATCGGCGACATCGCGGTGGCCGACCGCAAGGGCATCGTCAGCCGCGACCGCGACGACCTCACCGAGGTCAAGCGCGAGCTGGCGGAGCTGACGAACCGGGCGGGCCTGTCCGGTTCGCTGGAGCAGGCGCTCGCCGGTGCGGACGTCTTCATCGGCGTCTCCGGCGGTACGGTCCCGGAGGCGGCGGTGGCCTCGATGGCGCCCGGTGCGTACGTCTTCGCCATGGCCAACCCGAACCCGGAGGTCCACCCGGAGATCGCGCACAAGTACGCGGCCGTGGTGGCGACCGGGCGGTCGGACTTCCCGAACCAGATCAACAACGTGCTGGCGTTCCCGGGCATCTTCGCCGGTGCGCTCCAGGTCCGGGCCTCGCGGATCACGGAGGGCATGAAGATCGCGGCGGCCAACGCGTTGGCCGACGTGGTCGGCGATGAGCTGGCGGCGGACTACGTGATCCCGTCCCCGTTCGACGAGCGGGTCGCGCCGGCGGTCACTGCGGCCGTTGCCGCGGCGGCGCGGGCGGAGGGTGTGGCTCGGCGCTGATGTGGCGTTGAGCGGTGTGTGATGGGGCGGGGCCTGTACTTGTACGGGCCCCGCCCTTGCGTTTCCGCCTTGCGGAGCTTTGAGCAGCGTGGGCCCGCACCAATCAAGCCCCTGCGGCGATTGCGGACCGGGGTCCGGGGC